>JBPCPD010000068.1:0-2528 GCA_050999535.1 Thermoleophilaceae bacterium | reverse complement strand
TCTTCGGCCGCTGGCACCGCGAGGGCAGCGAGGACATCCTGCGCGGGTTCATCCCGTTCGGCTTCACCGAGCGGCCCCCGAACGGGGTCGAGCTCGAACGGCAGGACGGGCAGATCGACAAGCACCTACGCACCGTGATCTCGAGCCGCGGGCGCACCGGCGCGTTCGATTTCGTCGCCAAGTGGGGCGTTGAGGATCCGCGTGCCGCCCTGACGCTCTGTTGGGAGCTCCTGCGGGAGCTCGAGCTCGTCCGCCCCGTGACGCTCACCGGGTTCGGTGGGAAGCCGCTGCCCGGGACCGGCGGCGCCCACCAGGTCGACACGAGCCGCATGGGACTGGTCAGTCAGCACGAGCGCTACCGCTGCTCGCAGTGCCGCCGGGTGCACGCACGGCCCACCCCCCACGGCGCCTGCACGAAAACGCATTGCCAGGGCCGGGTTGGCCGCAGCGACCCCCCGGCCGACGACTACAACGTCTCGCTGCTGAACCGCCCGTTCGCGATGGTCGCCGCCGAGGAGCACACCGCGCAGGTTCCCGCTGAGCGGCGCGCGGCGATCGAGAAGCAGTTCAAGCGTGATGGGGGCAGCGTCAACACGCTCGTGGCCACCCCGACGCTCGAGCTCGGCGTCGACATCGGCGCCCTCGATCTCGTGCTCTGCCGCAACGTGCCGCCCACGCCCGCCAACTACTGGCAGCGGGTCGGCCGCGCCGGCCGGCGCCGGCGGATGGCCGTCGTCTACGTGTACTGCCGCAACGCCATCCACGACACCTACTTCTTCGACGACCCGACGCAGCTGCTCGGCGCGCCGCTGCGGCCACCGCGCTTCAACCTGAAGAACGACGTGCTCGTGACCAAGCACGTCCACGCCACCGTGCTCTCCGAGCTGCTGCGCATCGCGGCGGGGAACGAAGCGCTGCTGGCGCGCTACCACGAGGCGCTGCCGCAGTTCGTGCGCGACTGGGTCTTCGAGGGCGAGGACGGCCGCTTCCGCACCGCCCCCGCCGACGTCTCGGCGCTCGCCGCGCTCATCGACGCGCACCGCAGCGAGGTCCTCGACGCCGTGCGCTCGGTCTTCGCGGCGCACTGGCCCGCCGAGGCCTCGGCCGAGGTGGACCCCGCGCGGCTGGACCAGCTCGTCCTCGACACCGGGCCGGCGCTGCAGCAGCTCGTCGACCGGCTGCACGAGCGGATGGGCTGGGTGCTCGACACGCAGGCCCGGCTGCTCGCCGAGGAGACGCAGCGCACGCTCTCGGAGGACGAGCGCCGCCAACTCGAGCGCTGCCGGGCCTACATCGACGGCCTCAAGCAGCACCACGTCCGCACGTACACCCTCAGCGTGCTGGCCGGCGAGGGCTTCCTCCCCGGCTACGGGATCTACGACGGCGGCATCACCGCCTTCCCCGGGCGCCGCGGCGCGGGGACGAGCTTCGAGCTCTCCCGCCCGCAGGCCGTCGCGGTGCGCGAGTTCGTGCCCGGCAACCGGCTCTACGCCAACGGGGGCAGCTACCGGACCGGGCGCTTCCACTTCCCCGTGACCGGACAGCGCCAGCGCGTCGACACCTACGTGGCCGACCTGGACAGCGGCTACATCACCGCCAAGGGGCAGCCGACGTCGGGCTACGGCAGCGGCACGCCGGTGGAGATCGAGGCGCTGCGGATCTCCGACGTGGACCTCGCGTACACGAGCCCCATCCGCGACGAGGAGAACGAGCGCTTCCAGCTGCCGGTCACCGTTCTCGGCATGCCCGCCCGACTGCGTCGCGGCGGCACCGCCTACCGCTCGGGGGCGGTCGACATCCACCACATCCTGGGCCAGGGGCTGCGGCTGATCAACGTCGGACCGGCCGACAAGGTGCGCGCGCTGGAGCCGGGCTTCCCCGTCTGCACGGTCTGCGGCGCGGCGCGCTCCCCCTACGCCTCCGACACGGAGCTCGCGAACTTCGACGAGTGGCACAAGCGCGAGTGCGGGCGCTCACCCGACCACATCGCGCTGACCGCGGAGATCGTCGCCGACGCGCTGCGGATCGGCGGTCTGGCCGACCAGGCCGAGGCGGCCAACCTCGGCGAGGCGCTGCGGATCGGCGCCGCCCAGGTCCTCCAGATGGAGCCCGACGACCTGCAGACCCTCCCCGTCCCGTGCGCTGACGGCACGTTCGATCTGTTCGTCTACGACCCGATGCCCGGCGGCTCGGGGCTGCTGGCCCAGATGCTCGAGCGCTGGCAGGAGATCGTCGAGGTGCTGGAGACCCTCCTCGGCGCCTGCCCCGGGGCCTGCGAGAGCTCCTGCTACCGGTGCATGCGCACCGGGCGCAACGTCTTCTGGCACCGGCTGCTCGACCGCTCGATGGCACTCGCGGTCGTCGACCGGATGCGCGAGACGCCGACCTGGGAGCACGATCTGAGCGCTGAGCAGTCCGAGGCGTTCGGTGAGCGCCCCGCCTCGACCAACGACGCCGAGGACCGGTTGGTCGCCGTGCTCGTCCGCCACGGCCTCGACGGCTTCGCCGAAGGCCAGCACCGCATCACG
>JBPCPD010000059.1:0-7034 GCA_050999535.1 Thermoleophilaceae bacterium | reverse complement strand
TCTCCTGCGAGGAGAAGTAGGGCGAGAAGAGGAAGACCTGGAGGTCGCGGTTGTCGTGCAGCGCGTCGGCGAACTCGCCGAGCTCGTCGTGGACGCGGTCGAGCACGTCGTGCTCGATCGCGACCTCGTACAGCGAACGCGAGTAGACCTCGGCGATCTCCTCCATCCGTGGCCTAGCCGCCCTTCTGCTCGGGACCGGCGAGCGCCGAGAAATCGACCTCCGACAGCGCCTCCTCGATCAGGCGCCGCTGGTCGGCCTCGTCGAGCGCCTTGCGCATGACCTTCTCGGTGGCGAGCACGGTCAGCTCGGCGACCTCCTTGCGGATCTCGTCGAGCGCGCGGCGGGTCTCGGACTCGATGTCGCGCCGCGTGGTCTGCATCAGCTCCTCGCGATAGCGCTTGGCCTCGGCCTTGGACTCCTCCTCGTGCGCGTCGGCGGCCTTGCGCGAGCGCGCCACGATGTCGTCCGCCTGCTCGCGGGCCTCCTTCAGCCGCGCGCGGTACTCGGTCAGCAGCGCGTCGGCCTCCTCCTTCGCGTGCACGGCGGACTCGATCGAATCGTCGATCGCCTTGCGGCGCTTGTCCAGCGCCGCGGCGATGCGCGGGAACGCGAGCCGCTTGAGCACGTAGTAGGTGATGCCGAACGAGATCAGCGTCCAGATCATCAGCCCGATCTCGGGCGTGACGAGGAAGTTGCCTTCCGAGGCGGCGAGCAGCGATATCGTGTCGGTCAGAGCGCTCACAGGCTTAGAGGAAGAAGGCGATCAGGCCGAAGATGAAGGCGTAGAAGACGATCGCCTCCGTCAGCGCGAACCCGAGCCACTGGATGCTCGTGATCTCCTCGCGCATCTCGGGCTGGCGGGTCACCGACTCGATCACCTTGCCGAAGATGTAGCCGACGCCGATGCCCGGGCCGATCGTGCCGATGCCGGCGCCGACGCCGAGGGCCACGGACTTCAGGCCGTCGGTCGGGTCCGACGCGGCGAGTAGGATGAGAAAGTCCACGAGGAGCCTCCTGCTAGTGGTTGGCGGCGGTCGCGCCGCCGAGGTAGATGGACGTGAGGGTGGCGAAGATGAATGCCTGGAGCGTTGCGATCAGACCCACCTCGAACATGAAGAAGGCGACCGCCAGCGGCAGCGTGAACACACCGAGCGCGGCGAGCCCGAGCAGCACGACGAGCCCGCCGCCCATGAACAGGATCAGCAGGTGCCCGGCGAGGATGTTGGCGAACAGTCGCACCGACAGCGAGATGATCCGCACGAACTGCGAGATCGCCTCGATCATGAAGATCGGGATCGCGGCCGGGCCGCTGACGCCGCCCGGCACCCAGCTCTTCAGGTAGCCGACGAAGCCGTGCACTCGCACGCCCTCGACGTGGTAGGCGATCCAGACCATCAGCGTCAGCACGAGCGGCACCGAGAGGTTGGCCGTCGCGGCGTAGAGGGCGAACGACGGGATCTGGGCGCCGAAGACGTCGACCGCGTGCTCGGTGTTGGTCGGCAGCGGGATGTAGCCGACCATGTTCGAGAACCAGATGAAGAAGAACAGCGTGGCGACGAAGGGGAACCACTTCAGCGCCATCGAGTCGTCCATGTTCGAGCGCGTGATCTGGTTGCGGGTCAGGTCGTAGGCCGCTTCGACCGCGGTCTGGACACGGTTCGGGCGGTCCTCCATGCGCTTGGCGATGTAGAGCATCGCGCCGACCGTGCCGCCGCAGGCGAGCACGAGGTAGAGCACCGCCTTGGTGATGCTCATGTCGATCGCGCCGAGCTGGAGCGAGATCCACGGCTCGAGCAGGAACTCGTTCTGGGGCGCGAACTCGTCGTTGGCGCCCGCGCTGGGAAAGGCGAAGTTGATGATCACGGCCAGCGCGATCAGGCCGCCGAGCGCCAGCAGGACCTTGTACCTGGTCTTCACGCCTTCGGCTCCCCGGCACGCGGCGACGGCTCGTCGAAGGGGCGCACGACCATCTGCGCCGAGAAGTAGATCGTGAACAGCGTGATCGAGAGAATCGCGGCGGCAAGGCCGTCCTCGCGGGCGCCGGCCAGCCCGACGGCGAGGATCGTGCCGGCTACGAGCCAGCCACGGGCGATCATGCTGCCGGCCAGCAGGCCGGCGACCGTGCGCGGGTCGCCGGAGGCGCGTGCCCGGCTGGTCGCGAGCTGGTTGATGGCGCGCTGGGCCAGCCACGCTGCGGCGGCGGTGGCGTAGCCGAGCAGCGGCAGCGCGGCGAGCAGGAACAGCGGCAGTGCGAGTCCGAGCACGACGAGGTCGAGATAGCGGAGAATCGTGAGACCCATGCCGGTCTCGGCTGCGGTCGGGCGCGTATCCAGTGCGTGGGTCGTCAAAGCCAGGGGTCCCCTGCGGGCGAGGGACTCTATACGAGCCGATCGCGAAGGGCCACCCCGGTGGCGCTTGCCGGGACCCCGCAGCCGCGCGACTGCGAGCAGTCAGACGACGCGCAGCAGCGCATCCACCACGCGCGCGTCGAACTGCATCCCGGCGCCGCGCCGCAGCTCCTCGGACGCGGCCTGGGGATCGAGCGGCGCCCGGTAGGAGCGGCGGGCGGTCATCGCCTCGTAGGCGTCGGCGGCGGCGAGGATCGCGGCCTCGATCGGCACCTCCCCCGCCGCTCGGCCACCCGGGTAGCCCGGCCCCGTCGGGTCGCTCGTGGTGAGCGAGGATCCAGGCGCCGATGTCCGCGAACTCGGTCGTCTCGAGCATCCGGGCGCCGGTCGCCGGATGGGCGCGCACCCAGGTCCACTCCGCCTCGCTGAGCGGCCCGTCCTTGACGAGCAGCGAGTCCGGGACCCCGACGCGACCGACGTCGTGGAGGATCCCGGCGATCCGCACGCGCTCGACCGCGGCGGGCGCCAGCCCGAGCTCACGCGCGATCAGCTCCGCGTAGCGCCCGACGCGCTGGCAGTGGGTCGTGCTGCCGCTGTCGCGCACGTCGAGCGCCTCGGCGAGCCTCAGCAGGGTGGCCAGCTCGACGTGCCCCTCGTCGGAGCGCGACCCGCTTCCCCGCGCCGGTCGTGAACCCCGCGCGAAGGATCCCCGGCACCTCGGCGCTCGAGATCACCGAGCGGTTGCGGCCGAGCCGCTTCGCCGCGTAGAGCACCTGGTCGCCGGCTTGGAGCAGCGCCTCTGGGGTCTGGCCGTGGACCGGGTGGCTGACGATCCCGAAGCTGATCGTCAACGGTGCGGGGCCGGACTGCTCGAACGCGCCCTGGACCGCGGCGCGCAGGCGCTCGGCAAGAATGTAGGCACCGTGCTCGTCGGTGCCGGGCGCGAGGATCGCGAACTCCTCGCCGCCGACCCGCGCGGCCGCGTCCCAGCTGCGCTTGTCCTGCATCAGGACTGCGCCGACCCGGCGCAGCGCCTCGTCGCCGGCGGAGTGACCGAGGCGATCGTTGATCGCCTTGAAGTCGTCGAGATCGCCGACGATGACGCTCAGGCCCTGCTCTCCGCGCCGGCTGCGCTCGAGCTCGACGTCGAAGAGCTCCTCGAAGCCGCGGCGGTTGAGCAGGCCCGCCGAAGAAGGCGAACGCGTAGACGGTGGGCCAGAGCAGCGGCAGCGGCCCGTAGACGGCGTCCTCGCCCCAGAAGTGGACGCCGGCGACCGCGATCACGCTCGCGAGCGCACATCCGAGCTGGAACGTGGCGGGATGCAGGCGATCGAAGTCGATCAGCGCGCAGAGCGCGAGCAGCGCGCTCGCGCCGGCCGCGGCAGCGAGGCCGGCCTCGTCCATGCGTGGCGTGTGGGGCACGACGATCGCGAGCAGGGCCACGATGGTCCCCGACAGCGAGAACCAGATCCCGGCAACGGCCATCGTCGCCGGGCCGGCCGGCAGGCTCGCGGCATCCCCCATCGACATCCGCCCTCCCAGGCGTCGGCCCAGCGTGGGATCCATCAGCCGCCTTCGCGGCCTCCCGGGCCCGGCATGTCGCTCAGGTGGAGGCTCCGCGCCCGCACCGGCGCGGATAGCCTCTCCGGAATCCATGCCGCGGCCAGTGTAGGTCCGGCCCCCGCTTCTCGCCAATGTGGATCCAGCGCGACATCCGCCTGACCGCGCGTAGCCGCGGATTCCACCTCGTCACCGACGAGGTCGCAGCCGCCGTGCCTGAGATCGAGCGGCTCGAGGTCGGCCTGCTTCACCTGCTGATCCGCCACACCTCGGCCTCGCTCGCTCTCAACGAGAACGCGAGCCCCGACGTGCGGCGCGACTTCGAATCGTGGTTCTCACGCGCGGTCTCCGAGGACGCGCCGTATTGGACGCACGTGCTCGAGGGTCCCGACGACATGCCCGCCCACGTCAAGGCGGCGCTGCTAGGGCCGTCGCTGACGCTGCCGCTGCGCGGGGGCGCGCTGGCGCTCGGGACGTGGCAGGGGATCTACCTCTGCGAGCACCGCGACCGCAGCGGAGAGCGGACGCTGGTCGCGACGCTGTGGGGGGAGTAGGGGCGCTCGCTCGATCATGGGGACCAACACCGATCCGCATCAGTGGGTGGAGGGCCGCTACCGGCTGATGCCCGGGGTATGGGAGGCGCTGCGCGACAGCGGCACGCCTGGCTCTTCTGATTCCGAGCGCATGCTGCTGGGCCGCGTTTGGGGTGCATATGAACCAAAGGCGGCCCAGCCCGGCGCAGCTCAACGGCTCGCTGCCCTCGCCCGGCGGCCCTGAACGACAGCCCGCTGCTGATCCGCGCCGCCGAGCGCGGCGGCTCGGTGAGCGGTCTCTGGTCGCCGAGTACCTGCGCTCAGTGTCGGACCGGGAGAGCGAGTTTGCGCGGCTCGAGACCGAGCAACGAGAGCTCCAGCGGGGGATCGATCGCTTCAGCGCGCGTAACCGTCTCGATCGCGACGAGATTCACGACCGTGCGGTTCGTTGACACCAACGTCCTGCTGTACGCGGTCGCGCGCGACCCCGAGGAGCAGGACAAGGCGAAGCGCGCGAAGGAGATCCTCGCGGGCAGGCAGCTGGCCCTCTCGGTTCAGGTGCTCCAGGAGTTCTACGTCCAGGCGACCCGAGCCAGTCGCCCGGATCCGCTGACCACACCCAAGCCGCGGCGCTGGTCGAGTCGTTCCTGCGTTTTCCCGTGGTCGAGGTCACGACCGGCATGATGCTGGCCGCTCTGAGGACGCGCCGGCGCTTCGACATCTCCTACTGGGACGCCGCCATCCTCGAGGCAGGTCGCTTCGCCGGCTGTGACGTCGTGCTCTCGGAGGACCTCAGCCACGGTCAGGACTACGCCGGGGTGCGGGTCGAGAACCCGTTTCGCGAGCCGTGACCGGCCGGCTTCACACGAGGTTCACGCAACCGTCTCACGCCGGTGGATCGCTGCGGTAGCGTCGCCAGCATGGAGCGAACCGACCGCATCGACCGCCGCGAGCTGCTGTCCTGCGCCGGTCTGGGAGCCGGGGCGCTGATCCTCGGCGGCGTCGCCGTCGACCCCGTCGCCGCGCGGCGGCCGGGCCGCCGCCGCACCCCACCGCTCGCGCGCGGGGGCTCCTTCCCACTCGGCGTCGCCTCGGGACAGCCCGCCACGCGCGGCATCTCGCTCTGGACCCGCCTCAACGGCTTCGACAGCCCGCAGCGGCTGCGGCTCGAGGTCGCCCGCGACCCCGACTTCCGCCGCGTGATCGAGCGACGGGTCCTGCGCGTCGGGCCCGGGCGCGACTACACGATCGAGACGCGGCTCGGCCGCCGGCTGCTCGAACCCGGCAGCGAGTACTACTACCGCTTCGAGACGCGCGACCAGACCAGCATGGTGGGGCGCTTTCGCACGCTGCGCCCCTCGGACTCGCGCGAGCCGGTGCGGATCGCCTTCTTCTCCTGCCAGGACTACCAGGCGGGCTTCTACGGCGCCCAGTCCGCGATCGCGAACGAGGACCTCGACCTCGCGGTCTGCCTCGGCGACTACATCTACGAGCGCACGTTCTACGAGGGCCCGCGGCGCGACACGCTCGGCGCCAACGGCGACGGGGAGGTCCAGACGCTGCCCGAGTACCGCGCCAAGTATCAGCTCTACAAGGCGGATCCCGACCTGCAGGCGATGCACGCAGCCCACCCCTTCCTCGCGATCTGGGACGACCACGAGGTCGAGGACAACTACGCCGACGCCGCCCCGGGTGACGCAACGCAGCAGCCGCGCATCCCGTTTCTCGAGCGCAGGGGCGCCGCGTACCAGGCCTTCTACGACTACATGCCCTTCTCGCGCATCGCGGGCACGCCGCGCGTCGGCCACGACCTCTACCGCCGGCTGACGCTCGGCGCCAACGCCGAGCTGTTCCTGCTCGACGAGCGCCAGTACCGCGACGAGCAGCCCTGCGACGACGCGTTCTTCACCCCGTGCCCGGAGGCCGAGTCCGAGCCGCGGCGGTTTCTCGGCCGCCGCCAGCTGGACTGGCTCAAGCGCGGGCTGCGCGAGTCGAGCGCGACGTGGAAGCTGATCGGCAACCAGCTGATGATCATGTCGCTCGACAGCGCCCCGAAAACGCCGATCGGCAAGGACTCGTGGGACGGCTACGGCCTCGAGCGTCGCGAGCTTATGACCCACATCGCCGCCCGCGGCATCAACGACGTCAGCTTCCTGACCGGGGACATCCACACGTTCTTCGCCGGCGAGGTTGGCCTCGATGGGCGCGGCCCGGAGCGCCACGCGACCGAGTTCGTCGGCGGCTCGATCACCTCGCTCAGCATCCCCGAGACGCTCGAGGCGATCACGGGCGCGCCACCGGCCGGGCGCGACGCCGTCGCGCTGGTCGGGCGCAACCTGCTCCTCACCAACCCCCACCCGCGCTACCTCGACGAGAAGAACCGCGGTTACGGCATCGTCGAGGCCACCCAGCAGGAGCTGCGCGTCCAGTTCAAGGCCGTCGACGCGATGCAGCGCAGCAGCGCCGCCCGCACGATCGGCAGCTTCCGCGTACCCAGCGGCAGCCCGCGCGTCGAGGTGGTGTAAGGGGGGGGGGGGGGGGGCCGGAACACCAAAAGAACCGGAAAAGGGGGAAGAGAAGAACAGGCGTCGA
>JBPCPD010000054.1:0-9533 GCA_050999535.1 Thermoleophilaceae bacterium | reverse complement strand
CGTCGCGGTCGTGCATGGCGCGGGCCCGACGGCGGCCGTCGCGCGGCGGTGGAAGACGCAGATCAACGAGAACGCGAAGCTGCCGGCTTTTGCGAGCGAGCTGCCCGAGGCCTGCCACAACGAGATCGAGGGATGGGAGTGGGGGGCGGGCAACGCGCCGCTGGCGGCGGTCGTGCTCGGCCATCCGGAGCAGGGCGAGCGCGTCGCTCGCCGCTTCGAGCTGCTCGCGCAGCGGCTGCGCGGGCACGGCGTGCCGGTGGTCGAGGCCGCCCCGCGCGGCGACGATCCGGTCGCGCGCGTGCTCTCGCTGGTGATGCTCGGCGATCTGGTCAGCATCGAGCTGGCCGAGGCCATGGGCGTCGAGGCGACGCCGGTGGAGGCGATCGAGGCGCTCAAGCGGGCGTTGGTCTGACGCTCACGCGAGCGATCCGGGAGAGGCGAGCCAGATCGACTCGAACTCCATGATCTCGGCCAGCGTGTCGTAGTCGCTGTCGTAGTGGAGGACCGCAGCGCCGATCTCCTGTGCCGCGGCCGCTACGAGATAGTCGACGATCGGGAGTCGCTGGGCGCCCGAGGAGCGGTGGGCGAGCGTGCGCATCGCGTCGTGAGCGGCGCGCAGGACCGTCGCGGTGAGCGGGGCGGCTCTCCATGTGGACAGCTCATCGGTCAACTCGTCGAAGGTGCGCCCGCTGCGCGCTCCGGTCAGGATCTCGAACCGCACGAGCGGCGAGATTCGCATGCGATCTTCGAGCAACGCCTGCTTCCAGGCGTCCTTCACGTGCGACTGGTGAGCGCGCGACCATGCCGAGGTGTCAACGACGAGCGGCAGCTGGCCCCAAGCGCTTTGGCTATCGGAGTGGCCAGGCATCGCGCTTGCCGTCGCGCAGCAGATCCCAGTCGATGCCGGCCGTCTCGGGATGCTCGAACCGCTCCGCATGGCGCTCGAGCAGCTCGCGGCGCCGCTCCTCGCTGTGGGGCTCGTCGGCGAGGTGGCGCGCCCCGGCGATCGCGAGCTCCCGCACCTGCCGCGAGCGCGACAGTCCCTCCGGTAGATGCGGCACGGAAGAGCGCAGGGCCCGCGTGAGCTCGGGGTCCTCGGTCACCTGGATGCGGCGGTAGCTGGTCGGCACCGGGTCAAGTGTACCACCGATGTACCACGGCCCCAGGCTGAGTGGGTAAACCCGGCGCCGTCCATACCGCAGCCCTTGGAGCTGACTGGCGTGAGCGCCCCCGTCCGAGCTGGCGCGGAACCTTGACACGACCGTGGTAAGGTTGGCCGCCGAATGAACGGCCTCACGATCCACGAGGCGGCCGCCACGACCGGATGGTCGGCGCGGATGCTCCGCTACATCGAGCGCGAGGGGCTGATCGCTCCGCGTCGTTCGGATTCGGGCTATCGCCTCTACGGACCGGGGGAGCTCCAGCGGCTGCGCACCCTGCGCGAGCTGCTCGACGAGCACGACCTGAATCTCGGCGACGTCAGCTTTGCGCTGCGCCTGGGCCGCGACCCCGAGCTGCGCGCGGCCGTCGAGCGCTGGCTTGAGGCCCGCCCGCGCCGGCCCGAGGACGTTCCGGCCGCGGAGTGGCTGGGCTTCGAGCAGGCAAAGCACGAGCGCCTGCTCTGCGCCGCGGCGCCTGCCGCAGCATCTACGACCACCTGACGAGAGGAACCGATGAGCACCAGCACGACGCAGGACTTCAAGGTCGCCGACATCTCGCTGGCCGACTACGGCCGCAGGGAGATCGGCCTCGCCGAGCACGAGATGCCCGGCCTGATGAAGACGCGCGAGGAGTTCGCCGACGCGCAGCCGCTGAAGGGCGCGCGCATCACGGGCTCGCTGCACATGACGATCCAGACCGCGGTGCTGATCGAGACGCTGACCGCGCTCGGCGCCGAGGTCCGCTGGGCCAGCTGCAACATCTTCTCGACCCAGGACCATGCCGCAGCGGCGATCGCTGCCGCCGGGGTCCCGGTCTTCGCCTGGAAGGGCGAGACGCTGGAGGAATACTGGTGGTGTGCGGAGCAGGCGCTGACCTGGCCCGGTGAGGACGGTCCGAATATGGTCCTCGACGACGGTGGCGACGCGACGCTGCTGATCCACAAGGGCGCCGAGTACGAGGCCGCGGGCGCGGTGCCCGACCCCGAGTCGGCCGATTCGGAGGAGCTGAAGATGATCCTGCGCCTGCTCCAGCGCTCGCTCAGCGAGGAGCCGCAGCGCTTCACGCGCATGGCGGGCTCGGTCCAGGGGGTGACCGAGGAGACCACCACCGGCGTGCTGCGCCTCTACCAGTTCGCGGAGACCGGTGATCTGCTGTTCCCCGCGATCAACGTCAACGACTCGGTCACCAAGTCGAAGTTCGACAACCTCTACGGCTGCCGCCACTCGCTCGTCGACGGCATCAACCGCGCGACCGACGTGATGATCGGCGGCAAGGTCGCCGTGATCCTCGGCTTCGGTGACGTCGGCAAGGGCTGCGCGGAGTCGCTGCGCGGCCAGGGTGCACGCGTGATCGTCACCGAGATCGATCCGATCTGCGCGCTGCAGGCGGCGATGGAGGGCTACCAGGTCGCGACGCTCGAGGATGTGGTCGAGACCGCCGACATCTTCGTCACCTCGACCGGCAACAGGGACGTCATCACCGCCGAGCACATGAGCCGAATGAAGCACCAGGCGGTCGTCGGCAACATTGGCCACTTCGACAACGAGATCGGCATTGCCGGGCTCGAGCGCATGCCCGACGTCGAGCGGATTGAGATCAAGCCGCAGGTCCACGAGTGGCGCTTCCCCGACGGCCACTCGATCCTCGTGCTCTCCGAGGGCCGGCTGCTCAACCTCGGCAACGCCACCGGCCATCCGAGCTTCGTGATGTCGAACTCCTCCACCAACCAGACGATCGCCCAGATCGAGCTGTTCACGAAGACCGAGGAGTACGAGAAGCGCGTCTACGTGCTGCCCAAGCACCTCGACGAGAAGGTCGCCCGCCTGCACCTCGACGCGCTCGGCGTGCGCCTCACCGAGCTCTCGCCCGAGCAGGCCGCCTACATCGGCGTGCCCGTCGGTGGCCCCTACAAGAGCGATCACTACAGGTACTAGCCCGGACCCTGACAACGCCGGGCAGCACGTGGCTGAGAGTTCGCTGACCGCCGCGCCGACCCTTGTCGCAGAGGGCTCGGCGCGGCTCGCCTGGGCCGAGGGCCAGATGCCGGTGCTGCGCCAGATCCGCGAGCGCTTCGCCTCCGAGCGGCCGCTCGCGGACGTGCGCCTGGCGGCGTGCCTGCACGTGACCGCCGAGACCGGCTCGCTGGTGCGCACGCTGGTCGCCGGCGGCGCGGCGGTCGGTCTGTGCTCGGCGAACCCGCTCACGACCCAGGACGACGTCGCGGCGGCGCTGGCGGCCGAGGACGGCGTCGTCGTCAACGCACGCCGGGGCGAGGATCTCGACGCCTACGCCGCCAACGTCGCGGCACTGGTCGCCGCCGAGCCGCAGGTCACCATCGACGACGGCGCCGATCTGCTCTCGTTCATGCACGCTGGCGGGGGCGCGCCGCTGGACGCGGTGATCGGGGGCACCGAGGAGACGGCGACCGGGCTGCTGCGCCTGCGCCGGCTCGAGGCCGACGGCGCGCTGCGCTGCCCGGTGCTCGCCGTCAACGAGGCGCGCACCGAGCGCACGCTCAACGATCGCTACGGCACCGGCCAGTCGGCGCTCGACGGCATCCTGCGCGCGGCCAACGTGCTGCTCGCGGGCCACACGCTCGTGCTCTTCGGCTACGGCTGCGCCGGCCGCGGGATCGCCCAGCGCGCACGCGGGGCCGGCGCGGCGGTCGTCGTCTGCGAGGTCGATCCGCTGCGCGCGCTCGAGGCGCGCATGGAGGGCTTCGAGGTCATGCCCGCGCTGGCCGCCGCCGAGCGCGGCGACCTGTTCATCACCGTCACCGGCTCGCGCGCCGTGCTGCGCGCCGAGCACTTCGAGCGCATGAAGGACGGCGCCGTGCTCGCCAACGCCGGGCACTTCGACGTCGAGATCGACCTCGACGACCTGCGTGCGGTCGCCGGCGAGCCGCGCCCGGTGCTGCCGCTGGTCGATCAGTACGAGATCGAGGGCCGCAAGGTCAACCTGCTCGCGCGGGGCCGGGTCGTCAACCTCGCCGCCGGCGAGGGGCATCCGGCGGCGGTCATGGACGTGAGCTTCGCCCTCCAGGCGCTGGCGACCGAGCACCTGGTGCGCCACGGCGCAGAGCTCGAGCCGCGCGTGCTCGACGTCCCGCACGCGATCGACGACGAGGTCGCACAGCTCAAGCTCGCCGCGTTCGGCGTGCGGATCGACGCGCTCACCGACGAGCAGATCGACTACCGCCAGAGCTGGATGTGATGAGTATCGCCGCGGTGAGCCACTACGCCTCCGCGTCGCTCGCCAGAACGCCGAGCAGCGCCGCGACGACCTGGGGGTCGAACTGGCTGCCGGCGTTGCGCTCGAGCTCGGCGACGGCCTCGCCGCCGCTCATCGGCTCGCGGTAGGGACGAGCGGTGATCATCGCGTTGTAGGCGTCGCAGGCGAGGAGGATCCGGCTGCCGATCGGGATGGCGGGCCCGGCCAAGCCATCGGGGTAGCCCGCCCCGTCCCAGCGCTCGTGCTCGTGGCGGACCAGCGGAGCGATCGTCGCCAGCTCGGGCGTGCGCCGCAGGATGCGCTCGCCGATCACCGGGTGCTCGCGCATGATCGCCCACTCCGCGGCGTCGAGCGCGCCGGGCTTGTAGAGGATCTCGTTCGGGATCGCGACCTTGCCGACGTCGTGCAGCATGGCGCCGTCGCGTACGCGCTCGACCTCGCTCGCGGGCAGCTCGAGCAGCTTGGCGGTGCGCAGCGCCAGCCAGACGACCTGCTCTGAGTGGTCGTGGGTGTAGTTGTCGCGCGCGTCGATCGCGGCAGCCAGCGCGCCGACCGCCGAACGCGAGGCGCCGCCGGTCTGGCCGATCAGCGCCGTGACCGCCTGCCCGGCCAGCAGCTGGGCGAGGCGCATCGTCGGCAGCGGGAACCGCAGCGCGGCCGAGCGCATCAGCAGGATGCCGTGCAGTTCCCCGTCGCGAACGAGCGAGACGGCGGCGTAGGAGCCGGCGACGGCCTCGGTACCGAGCCGATCGGGACCGAGCCCGAGCGCGGCGTGCAGGTCGCCCAGCAGCGGGCGCGAGATCGCGCCTGTGCCGAGCGTCGGCGTGGGGGCGTCCTGGAGCGCCAGCTGCCGTGCCCGGAAGGCGGGTGGGCTCGGGTCACTCGGGAGCCGCGCGTGCGATCTGCGCTCGAGCGGGTACGCGCCCGACAGGCCCTGCGGGGGCGCGTAGAGCGCGATCTCCTCCACCTCGAGCGCGCGACGCAGGTAGAAGGGCAGCAGGTCGAGCACGTCCCGCGGCCGCTCGCACTGGCTGACCAGGTCCCAGAGCTCGCTGACGAATCGCACCGGGCCCGCGTCGACCTCGAGCTGGACGAGCTCGGACTCGACCTCCGCGGTCGCCGCGACCAGGCAGTCCTTGCCGCGGCGCTTGGCCACCAGCAGCGCCCGGTCGGCGCGGTCGAGCAGCTCGGCGGCGTTGAGCGGCTCGTGCCAGCAGGCACTGCCGACCGAGGCGGTCAGGACGGTACCCGGCCCGTCGGCCCCGCCGGTCGCGATCGCGCGGCGCAGGCGCGCGGCGGTCTCCTGCGCCGCGGCTTCGTCGGCGCCGGGCAGCACCATCACGAACTCGTCGCCGCCGAAGCGCCCGATCGCGTCGTAGGTGCGAAACTCGCTGGTCACCGCGTCGGCGACCCTGCGCAGGACCCGGTCTCCGACCAGGTGGCCGTGGGCGTCGTTGACCGGCTTGAAGTCGTCGAGGTCGATCAGCAGGCAGGCGAGCGGATCGCCGGTGCGCCGGGCGCGGGCGATCTCCTGCCCGAGCCGCATCTGCACCGCTCCATGGTTGAGCAGCCCTGTCAGGGAGTCGGTACGCGCGGCCCGCTGAGTGAGCTCGTACGCCTCGGCGTTGTCGCACGCCGCGCCCGCGAGGTCGGCGACCGCCTGGAGGATCTCGATGTCGTCGTCATCGACGCTCCCGTGCGAGTAGAAGCCGACCGAGAGCACCCCGCGCAGCGCCTCGCCCCAGCGCACCGGGACCGAGATCGCGCGAAGGACGCGGTCCAGCTGGCCAAGGCCGGGCAGGCCGAACTCGCCGCGATAGTCCTCCGAGGTCGCCGGGCTGCCGGTCTCGAGCACCCGTCCGGCCAGTCGCTCGCCACCCCTGATGACGTTGCCGAACCATTCGTCGTCGTCGTCGATGCCATGCGCTGCGACCGCGACGGCACCCGCGCGCGCGTCGCCCAGGTAGACGCCGGTGAAGTCCGCGCCGACGGCGAGGCTCGCCTCCCGGCACAGCGCCTCGAGGACCGCGCGCCGGTCGAGGCGGGCGTTGAGCGCGGCGGTGGCGCGTGCGAGCGCGGTCTGACGGTCGGCGCGCGCGGCGAGCCGGCGGCGCATGTCGAGCGCGGCCAGGCCGGCCGATGCCTGGTTGGCGAGCGTGTAGGCGAGCTGGCCCTCAGCCTCGCTGAAGTGGCGCTCGCGCTCGCTGACGAGGGTGACGACCCCGGGCACGTCGCCGTGGTAGGAGAGCGGGAGGAAGAGCGCGCTGGCGGCGTCGAAGCGGGCCACGAGCTCCTGGCTGAGCACCTTCGACCCGCGGGCGTCGGGCTCGTGGTGGGGGGCGCCCGTCGCGGTGACGCGCTCGACCGCGGAGCTCCCCGAGAGCTCGTTGCTGTAGGTCGATCCGATCTCGGGCTCGCCGTCGGCGCCGGGGCGGTAGGACCGCGTGTAGGACCTGCCGGCCGTGCGGTCGACCCGGGTGACGTGGACCTGGTCGATCCCGAAGACGTACAGCAGCTCCCGCGCGAGCTCGGCATGGATCGCCCCGGCCTCCTCCGCCTCGAGCGCCGCGAACGACAGCCGCCTGACGGCGGCGAGCGCAGCGCTGGTGGACGCGGGTCGTTGCTGCTGCTGGATCAGGATCTCGTCTCCGGGCACCGGGGGCGGGCCGGATGCTCCGGCAGGCCGCTCTCGGCTGCTATCGGCGAGACGCTCACGGCCCTTGAGGGCACGCCGATTCCGGCTGCGGCGGCGTTCGGGTACGGTCCCCCCGCGATGAAGGCGATGGTCCTTGCAGCAGGGCTCGGGACGCGGCTGCGCCCGATCACCTACGAGCTGCCCAAGCCGATGGTCCCGGTGCTCGATCGCCCGGTGATGGCGCATATCGTCGGGATGCTCGAGCGCCAGGGCTTTGACGAGCTGATCGCGAACCTGCATCATTTTCCCGACACGATCCGCGGCTACTTCGGCGACCGCCTGACCTATCGCTTCGAGGACGAGCTGCTGGGGACGGCCGGCGGCGTGCGCAACGTGGCCGACTTCTTCGGCGACGAGCCGATCGTCGTGGTCTCCGGCGACGCGCTGACCGACCTCGACCTGCGCGGCCTGGTGGAGCGCCACCGCAGCTCGGGCGGCATCGCGACCCTCACCGTCAAGCAGGTGCCCGACACGCGCGAGTACGGCGTGGTCATCCACGACCCCGACGGGCGCGTCCAGGGATTCCAGGAGAAGCCCGACCCCGCCGAGGCGCTGTCGGACCTCGGCAACTGCGGGATCTACTGCTTCTCGCCCGAGATCTTCGACCACTTTCCCGACCGCCCCGTCGCCGATTGGGCGCAGGATGTGTTCCCCGCCCTGCTCGAGCACGACGTGCCGTTCTTCGTCCACGAGATCCATGACTACTGGAACGACGTCGGCTCGCTCGACGAGCTGCGCCAGGGCACCTGGGACGTGCTCGAGGGACGGCTTCGTCTCGACGTCACGGGGGCCGCGGTCGGCGACGGCGTCATCGTCGGGGACCGCTCATCGCTCGATGGCGTCGAGGTCGTCGACGGGCCGGTGTGGATCGGCGCGGGCGTCGAGCTCGGCGAGGGCGTGCGCCTGACCGGCCCCGTCGTGATCGGGGACGGCTGCACGGTCGGCGCGGGGGCCGCGCTGCGCGACACGATCGTGTTCCCGGGCACCGACGTCGCAGCGGGCGAGATCCTGATCGGTGCGATTCACGGCGGCAGCGGGATCACCGACCGCCTGCGGCCGCTCGCTGCGCTCGCTTGATGGGCGGGGGGCTCGCGCCCCCCGGACCCCCTGCGCGCCGCTTGACCTACTGCGACGGTGACCGTTTCGTACCGCCGGGGAAATCCGCGTGGCCAGGGTCGTACCTCCGAGATCCCGGCGCGCCGTATCGCTACAGCGCCGCTCGCTCCTCCAGCCGCTCCCGGCGCAGCTCGTCGGCTTCGGACTGGACGAGCATGCGTCCGAACAGCACCACGAGTGCGATCATGAACGTCAGCGACTGCTCGACCATCATGATGGCGCCGCCGGCGTTCTGGTCGTCGATCGCACTGAGGCTCCAGATGCGCGGCACCTGCGCGTAGTGGTCGTAGAGCACATCGCTCGACCAGGTCAGGTAGAGCCCGAGCGCGGCGAGACCGAACTTGGCGATGCCGATATAGGCGATGATCCACAGTCCCGCGAGCCGGCGGCGCATCGGGACCGGCGCCACCAGCGGCCACCAAACCGCGATCCCCGCGCCGAAGAAGCAGGCGTGCTCGAGCAGGTGGACGACCGGACTCGCGAGGGCCGCCTCGTACATGACCGGCAGGTGCCAGAGGTACATCAGCCCGAGCCAGATCACGATGCCGGTCCACGGGCTGGCGAGCGGCCCCAGCGCGCGCTCGAGGCGCAGCAGCCGGCGGGTCACCGGGCGCATGATCACGCGCGAGAGCGAGAGCAGCAGCAGGATCGGGACGATGTCCCCGAGCAGGACGTGCTGGAGCATGTGCGCGGAGAAGAGGTAGTCCTCGCCGAGCCCGTCGAGCGGGGTCGCCAGCGCGGCGATCAGAACGAGCACGCCCGCCGCGAACGCGCTCGCGCGCGCCGCACCGGCGCCCCGGCCGCCCTCCTGCGCACGCGCGCTGCGAAAGCGCCGCACGTAGATCGCGACGAGCACGCCGATCGGGGCGAGGGCGAGCAGATCCCAGTGCAGACGTGGGTGCGCGGCGACGCCGAGCAGCGACGCCGTCACGGACTCGTCACCGATCACGCACGCGATTGTCGCACTGCGCTCCGTGCTGTCACCCGCGTGCGACGAGGCTGGCGGGGTGACCACTCTGCCAGCCCGCCTGCTGTCGGTGATCGCGCCGTCGTTCTGTTGGGGCTGTGGCGGCGGTGCCCGGGCGGGCTCGCCGCTGTGCCGCCACTGCCTCGGCGCGCTGCGGTGGCTGCCGGCCGAGCCGGTGGCGCTGGCAGGCGTGTCGACGTGGGCGCCGCTGGCCTACGAGGGTCCCGCCACGGCGCTCGCGCGCGCATTGAAGTATCGCGGCGCGGTGGCGCTCGCCGAGCCGATGGCGGCCCGTGTTGCGGCCAACGCGCCGGATGGGATGCTCGGCGGTGATGCGGCGCTGGTGCCCGTGCCCCTGCATCC
>JBPCPD010000004.1:0-4025 GCA_050999535.1 Thermoleophilaceae bacterium | reverse complement strand
GTCCGGTCCGCGCCCGTCCGTGTGAGAGCGAACCAGGCCCGGCAGGTCATCGCTCTCGTTGAGGTCGATCACCTGCACGCCGTGCGCCCGAGCGCGCTCCAGTCGATCGGGCACGAGGTCGATCGCCATCACGTGCTCGACGCCGCGCTGCTGTGCGATCCGACAGGCCATCTCGCCGATCGGGCCCAGGCCGAGCACCAGGACGCTGCCGCCGGCGGGGATGTCCGCGTACTCGACGGCCTGCCAGGCGGTCGGCAGGACATCCGACAGGTAGACGAAGCGGTCGTCGGGCGGGCCCTCGGGCACCTTGATCGGGCCGAACTGGGCCTGGGGCACCCGCAGCAGCTCTGCCTGCCCGCCGGGCACCTGTCCGTAGAGCTTCGTGTAGCCGAGAAAGGCGGCGCCCGTGCCGTACTCGCGCACCTGCGTCGTCTCGCACTGGGACATGAGCCCCTTGTCGCACATGTGGCAGTGGCCGCAGGAGACGTTGAACGGGATCACCACCCGGTCGCCGGCCTTGATGTGGCCGACCTCGGAGCCGACCTCCTCGACGATCCCCATCGGCTCGTGGCCGAGGATGTCGCCCTCGTCGATGTAAGGGCCGAGGATCTCGTAGAGATGCAGGTCCGAGCCGCAGATGCCCGACGAGGTGACGCGGACGATCGCGTCGGTCGGCGCTTCGATGACCGGGTCGGGCACCGTGTCCACGCGGACGTCGTGGTTTCCGTGCCAGGCGACTGCCTTCATGAAGGGTGATCCCTCTCGTCGAGTGCTGACTCGGCCGGCGCCGCACGGCGCAGGCCCCACGGCGTCGCATGCTCGATCCGGTGGACTCGCAAACGTCTGCGAGGCGGGCTTGGTCTGCTTGGCGCGGGAACGGCAACGTGATCGTGATCGCGACTCCCCCACCTGGGCCCCGACCGCGTCGATGTGGCTAGGACGAAGGACGGACAACGCCGGAGAACGCTGCCATTGCCGCTGCGAGGCTCTGGGTCTCAGCGTTTCGTGCGGACGCCTCCAGCCGACGCTGGAGCGGACGGAGGGCCTGCAATGCCTTCGTCAGATGGTGGTCGGTCCACTGGAAGTTCCACTCCGTCCATGCCCGGAGATGCTCGGCCTCGAGGATGGGTGCGACCGGTGGAGGCTGGGTCTTGACGTATACGACCTCGTCCTTCGTCCGATTCTGCTCGGGGACGAGCAGTTCCGCGTCGACGGCCAGGTCCGCAAGGTCGGCGCGGAGGCGGGCGGTACGGTCCCGGAGCGCCGCCCGCCGCGCTTCTGCATCCTGCTGGGCCGGCGTGTCCAGCCCCGAGAACGAATCCCCGGCGTCCTCAGCCTCTGCCAGGGCGGTCGCCAGCCAGGTGTCCGCCGCGGCCAGGTGTCGTTCTAAGCCGAGCAGCGCGTTCAGAGCGACGACCGCTCCCGAGAAATTCGAGAGTGCGTGCTCAGGCGGGAAGTCGAAGCGCTGATACTCCGTCATGCCTTGGGCGGCTCGGTCGTCGGCAGTGGGGACGGGGGTGAGAGCAGCCAGAGTAACGCCCCTGCTCGCGATCCCACGTACGTGCCTACGTGCGCGGCGCGAAGGCCATCATCTCCACGAGGGCGCCGGCCGGATCGCGGACGAATGCGCGCGGCGAGCCCCAGTGCTCGGCGCGGCGCTCGGGCTCGTGTCCGGCCTCGGTCAGTGCCGCGAACGCCGTGTCGTAGTCGTCCACGACCACGGCCACGTGCCCGCGCGGCGGGATCACCGGATCCTCGACCCACATCAGGTGTATCTGCGTGGCGCCGTGCTGGAGCCAGG
Organism: Thermoleophilaceae bacterium; assembly: GCA_050999535.1. GTDB lineage: Bacteria > Actinomycetota > Thermoleophilia > Solirubrobacterales > Thermoleophilaceae > JAAYBF01. The sequence goes on along the minus strand of JBPCPD010000004.1, from coordinate 2,224 downwards.
CGGCGCGGTCGGCCAGCGCAGGCGGAGGCTGCACGCGCGCGAAGCCGAGCAGCCCGTAAAAGGCCACGCAGGCGTCGAGCTGGTCGCGGTGCAGCTCGAGCGTGGCGTGCTGGAGCATCAGGCACCAGGCAGGGCGCGTGCCCTGCGGGCCATCCCCCGCCACGGCCGACCCTCGGCGTCGAGGCGCTTGGCGATCGTCTTGATCGTCCAGCGGTCGGGCTTCAGCTTGGCGTCGGAGAGCTCTTCCCAGTCCAGCGGCGTCGCGACCGGTGCGCGCTCACGCGCGCGGACGGCGTAGGGGGCAACCGCGTGCTGGGCGTAGGCGTTGCGATTGACGTCGAGGTAGATCTTCGAGCCGCGATCGGCGCGGCGCCACTCCAGGGTGAGCTTGGTGGGGCGCTCGCTGACCATCTCCTCGGCGAGCGAGCGGGCGAAGGCGTGCGCCTCGTCGAAGGCCGCGCCGCGGCGCAGCGGGCATACGACGTGCAGCCCACGCGAGCCCGTCGCCATCGCGAATGCCACCAGTCCGGCGGCGGTGAGGCGCTCTCCGGTCTCGCGCGCCGCTGCGCGCACGTCCGCGAAGCGCCCGCCCGGCGAGGGGTCGAGATCGATGATCAGGCGGTCGGGACGCCGCGGCTGGTCGGCGCGCGAGAGCCACAGGTGCGGAGTCACGACGTTCTGCCCGGCGAGGTAGACGAGCGTCGCGGCGTCGTCGGCCAGCGCATGGGTGACGCTGCCGCCGCGCTTGGGCACGGTCGCGCGACTGATCCAGTCGGGGAAGTGACCCGGGACCGCCTTCATGAAGAAGCCGTCGGAGTCGATGCCCGACGGGAAGGCCTCCAGCGCCAGCGGCCGGCCCGCCACCAGCGGGGCCATCGCCTCGCCGACGCGCTCGTAGTGGCGCGCGAGGTCGAGCTTGGTCAGGCCCGCGCGGGGAAAGACGACCCGGTCGGGGTGCGAGATGGCCACCTCGCGGCGCCCGACGCGCAGCTGCTCGGTCACGGCTCGTGCCCCGCCTCGATGTCCTCGATCGTGTGCCCGCTGAGCACCGACTCCGGCTGCGAGGAGACGGGATTGCGTCTGGCGTCAGCCCCCTCGTCGCGGCGCTTGATCAGCAGCCAGCGTGGCTTCTCGCCCCCGCCCGTGCGCTGCAGCGTGTAGCCCCCGCGCAGCTTGGAGCCGGCGAGCTGGATGCTGATGTGGCCGCGCTCGACGCTCTGAGCCATCGACTCGTCCTCGGCGAGGCTCACGTAGGTGCCGGCGTCCCAGATGATCACCGCCCCGGCGCCGTAGTTGCCGCGTGCGATCACGCCCTCGAAGCCGCCGTACTCGATCGGGTGGTCCTCGACCTGGATCGCGAGGCGCTTCTCGCGCGGGTCGGTCGAAGGGCCCTTGGGCACCGCCCACGAAGCCAGGACGCCATCGACCTCGAGGCGCAGGTCGTAGTGGAGGTTGGTGGCCGCGTGCTTCTGGATCACGAAGCGCGGCTGCTCGGAGCCGGCACCGCCTCCCGCGCCCGCAGCGCCCGCGGGCTCGCGCGTGCGCTCGAAGTCGCGCTTGGCCCCGTAGTCGTCGAGTCCTCGGCGTGCCATGACCGTGCCGCTACCCGGTCACCCCCCGGACGTCACGGAACGCGTCGAAGCCTCGGTCAGCGACTGCGTGCCCGGTCGCAGGCGTGGACCCGATGGTGGCATACGTTTGCGATCGCCCCGGTGCGGTACGCGGTCCACAGTGCGGATCGTAGTCACAGGAGCGAGCGGCAACGTCGGGACGAGCGTGCTCGCCGCGCTCGGGCGCGATCCGCGCGTCGAGGCCGTCGTCGGGCTGGCCCGCCGGACGCCGCAGGCGCGCTTTCCCAAGACGAGCTGGGTTGCGGCCGACATCACGTCCGCCGACCTGGGCGAGCACTTTCGCGACGCGGACGCGGTCATCCACCTCGCCTGGCTGATCCAGCCCTCGCGCGATCCGGCGGCGATGCACGCGGTCAACGTCGAGGGCACCGCACGGGTCCTCCACGCCGCGGCGGCGGCCGGCGTCGGCGCGCTGATCCACGCCTCCTCGGTCGGGGTCTACTCCCCCGGCCCCGAGCACCGGCGTGTGGACGAGAGCTGGGCGCCCCACGGAATCGACAGCTCGACGTACTCGCGGCACCAGGTCGAGGCCGAGCGCCAGCCCGACCGCTTCGCGCAAGCCAACGAGGGCGTGCGGGTGGTGTGGCTGTGCT
>JBPCPD010000244.1:0-7062 GCA_050999535.1 Thermoleophilaceae bacterium | reverse complement strand
CGGCCTCGGCGACACCCCGGCCGCGCAGCGCCCGCTGGAGGTCACGCTCTGGGGCGAGCCGCGCTGCGGGCGCACCGGCACGCGGCTGGCCGACGGCACGCGGTTGCGCTGGGACCGGGGCGCGCTGGGGTCGAGCCCCGCGCGGGCGCTGACGGTCGTCGAGCCGCCCGGGACGGGCTAGCCCTTGGCGGGACGGACGGTCTCGAGCGCCGTGGCGCACGCGTCGGCGATGTCCTCGCGCCGCTCCTCGGTCGCCTGGCAGTTGATGACGTACTCGGCGTCTCCCTCGAAGAGCACGACGTAGCGGCTGCGCGCGCCGGGCGGGGCCTTGGGCTTGATGTCGTACTCGAACGCCTCGAACCCGTCGAGCGAGATGTCCTTGCCCGAGCCCGCGTCGGGGTCGAGCTGGGCAATCACTCCATCGAGCTCGGCCTTGGCGTCGTCGACGTTGTCCTCGGTGACCTCGACGTTGAGGTCGAAGCGCTGCACCACGATCGCGTCGTCCTCGTCGAAGGCCAGCGCGACCGTCTCGTCGGCCTGCGAGCCGGCGCTCTGCTTCAGGGAGACGTCATCGCGCAGCTGCATCTCGGCCGGATAGTCGAAGGTGATCTCGAAGCCCTCCTCGGCAAAGGTCTCCTTGTCCGGCTTCGAGCCGCCGCCGTCGTCGGAGGCGCCACAGCCGGCGAGCGCGACGCAGAGCAGTGCGGGCAGCAGTGAGAGAGGGCGCATGGCGCGAAAGCGTACCCGGAGGGCCGGGTGCGTCAGTATCGAGAGCCACGTGGCAGATGACCAGGCACAGGAGCAGGGCGGCGACGGGGCGGCCACGGCGGGCAGGGACTCGCTGACGGTCACCGACAACCGCACCGGCCAGACGTTCGAGCTCGAGCTCACCGACGGCGCCGTCAAGGCGATGGACTTCCGCCAGATGAAGGTCTCCGAGGACGACTTCGGCCTCATGACCTACGACCCCGCCTTCACCAACACCGCCAACTGCCGCAGCGACATCACCTACATCGACGGCGCGGCCGGCGTGCTGGAGCACCGCGGCTACCCGATCGAGGCGCTCTGCGAGCAGTCGAGCTTCCTCGAGGTCGCCTACCTGCTCGTCCACGGCTCGCTGCCCAAGCAGAACGAGCTCGACTGCTGGCAGTACGCGATCACGCACCACACCTTCGTGCACGAGAACATCAAGAAGTCGATGGAGAGCTTTCGCTACGACGCCCATCCGATGGCGATGCTGCTCTCGACCGTCGGCGCGCTGTCGAGCTTCTACCCCGAGGCTAAGCAGATCGAGGACCAGACCGAGCGCTACATGGCCGTCGTGCGCCTGATCGCCAAGATGCCGACGCTCGCCGCCTTCGCCTACCGCCACCAGCTCGGGCAGCCCTACGTCTACCCCGACAACGACCTCTCCTACGCGGGCAACTTCCTCTCGATGCTCTACAAGATGACCGAGGTCAAGTACGAGCCCGACCCGCGGCTCGAGCGTGCGCTGGACGTGCTCTGGATCCTCCACGCCGACCACGAGCAGAACTGCTCGACCGCGGCGGTGCGCGCGGTCGGCTCCTCGCAGGTCGATCCCTACTCGGCGCTGGCGGCCGGCATCGCCGCGCTCTACGGACCGCTCCACGGGGGCGCCAACGAGGCCGTGCTGAGGATGCTCGACCGGATCGGCACGGTCGAGAACATCCCCGCCTTCCTCCAGGGAGTCAAGGAGCGCGAGGAGCGGCTGATGGGCTTCGGCCACCGCGTTTACAAGAACTACGACCCGCGTGCGCGGATCATCAAGAAGCACGTGGACGAGGTGCTCGAGGCCACCGGCGTGACGCAGCATCCCAAGCTCGAGATCGCGAGCGAGCTCGAGAAGCGCGCGCTCGACGACGACTACTTCACCGAGCGCAAGCTCTACCCGAACGTCGACTTCTACTCGGGGCTGATCTACGAGGCCCTGAACATCCCGACCGGCATGTTCACGGTCATGTTCGCGATCCCGCGCACGGCCGGCTGGCTGGCCCAGTGGCTCGAGATGGTCGGTGACGAGCAGACCAGGATCGCCCGCCCGCGCCAGATCTACACCGGCGATCGCGAGCTGGAGTACGTGCCGATCGATCAGCGTGGCTGAAGCTGGGGCTCAGGCGGAAAAATCTCGCCGCGGTGCTCGCCCGATCGGCGATCGGGCTGCGCTCCTAGCGCAGAGCCAGCTGCCGCCGGATGCGCACTTCTCCGTAGAGCGAGCCGGGCGGGCCGAGCGTCACCACCACGAGCGCCGGGAACCACCAGCCCCAGCGGCCTTCGCGGACGCCCATCAGGCACAGTCCGACGAGCACGAGGAAGCCGATCCCGTGGATCGGGCCGAGCACCGACACGACGCCCTCGGCGTGGGTCAGCGCCGCGACGACGAGCGGGACCAGCAGCACGAAGTCAGCGATCGCGATGATGCGGATCAGCTTCAGGCGACTGAGGGTCTGCCGATGATCGGGCACGGGCGGGGAAGCTAGCTGACGCTCGGGCCCGCGGCGCTCGAGTACCAGACGACGTCGACGCCGCGCTGCTCCCAGTGGCGCGCACCGGCAAAGCGCAGGCCCGCCTTCTCCATCACCCGCCGCGAGGCGGCGTTGCCGGGATGGGCGATCGAGATGACCTCAGGCCGGGCGAGCTCGTCGAGGCAGAAGGCCAGCGCGGCGCGCGCGCCCTCGGTCGCATAGCTCCGGCCCCAGACGTCGTGCGCGTAGAGCCAGCCGACCTCGGTGTTGTCGGGGTCCAGCGGCCAGTCGGGATGGCGCTTGATGCCGGTGCGCCCGACCAGCCGGCCGGTCGCGCGCTCCTGCACGGCCCAATGGCCGAAGCCGTGAGCGCGCCAGTGCTCGCGCAGGCGCTGCAGGTCGAACGCCGCCTCGGCGCGGCTGAGCGAGCGGCCGGGCAGCATGAAGCGCATCACCGCGGGGTCGGCGCAGATGCGCGCGTAGGCGTTGACGTCGTCGTCGCGCCAGCCACGCAGCAGCAGGCGCTCGGTCTGAAGCTCGGGGACGTTCACCCGGTCGCCCCGGGGGTGGCGAGGCGCTTCAGGGCCTCGCGCAGCATCGCCTCGACCGGCGACGAGCGATGCTGGTGGCGCTCGCCCATCGTCAGAGCCGGAACACGGGCACGAGTCGCTTCTCGTGCTCGGCGTCGATGCGGGCGATGACCTCGATGTGGGCCTCGAGGCCCGAGCCGCGCAGCTTGGTGGCCAGCAGCTCGTCGACCTGGAAGATTCCCGCCGAGTTGTTCATCGCGATCTCGACCGTCACCGCGACGTCGTCGCCGGGCACGATCTCGACGCCGTCGATCGCCGCGGCCGAGAGCGAGTGGATGTTCGGCCGGCCCTGCTCGAAGGGCACCCGTGAGCGGCCCTGGGCGAGATCGAGCGCGTCGGCGACGCGCACGATCCCGGCCTCGAGGGTCAGTGGCTCGCCGCGGCGACGGTGGCCGATGACCGCGTGCAGCGTCTCCGCGCTCACCACGGTGAGCTCGGGCTCGTCGTAGGCATCGGCGAGCAGCGCCGGCAACCGCTCGGCGGCGAGAAACAGGCTGTAGGCCTCGTGGTCGATGCGGTGGATCGACATGCCGGTGTCGTGCAGCAGGCAGGCGGCGGCGATCACCACCTCCGCGTCGCGCTCGCGCATCAGGTGGTCGGTGACCATCGCCGGCGCCACGCCGCGCTTGAACAGCAGGCGCGCGAGCCGCAGCGCAATGTTGAGCACGATCTGGATGTGGACCCACGAGTGGTCGGACATGCCGAGCCGGTTGGCGAGCACCTGCTGCATGTGCCACAGGCCCTTGAGCCGCTCGTCGGCCCCGGCGGCCCGCAGCAGCGCCTCGAGCCGGCGGTTGCCGCGCGTGGGAGCGGCGATCGAGGCCGCGGCGACGCCGTCGCGCGGGCGCATCGGGCCCTGCGGAGGAGCTGTCTGTGGGACGTCGCCGGCCACGGCGCGCACGCTACCGACCGCGGTGGACCCGCCCGGTGCTCGAGCCCGGTGCGACGCCACTCTCGTGAGCGCCGAGCTCGAGCAGATGCGGCGCGAGCGCGTTTACACCTTGTCAGGAGCCGTATCCAAGGGGTTCGGGCCGTACCCGCCGCGCTCGCCGCGATGGGTACGCTGGTCGGGTGGCGCATCGTCAACCACTCGTCGACGGGCATGGCCGGACGATCGGAGACCTGCGCGTCTCGGTCACCGATCGCTGCAACTTCCGCTGCCAGTACTGCATGCCGGCCGAGGGCCTGCCGTGGCTCGATCGCGCCGAGGTGCTGCGCTTCGAGGAGATCGAGCGCGTAGTGCGCCTGCTGTCGGAGATGGGCGTGTCCGACGTGCGCCTGACCGGCGGCGAGCCGCTCGTGCGGCGCGACTTCCCGGTGCTCGCGGGCATGCTCGCGCGTGTCGAGGGCGTCGAAGACCTCTCGGTGACCACCAACGGCTACCTGCTCGAGCGCGACGCGACCGCGCTCGCCGCCGCCGGCATTACGCGCCTGAACGTCTCGATCGACTCGCTCCAGCGCGACCGCTTCTTCGAGATGACCCGTCGCGACTCGCTGCCCCAGGTCCTCGCCGGCCTCGAGGCTGTCGCCGCTGTACCCGAGCTGCGCCCGATCAAGGTCAACGCCGTCGCGCTGCGCGGCTTCACCGAGCCGGAGGCGATCCCGTTCGCCGAGTTCGCCCGCGAGCGCGACTTCCAGGTGCGCTTCATCGAGTTCATGCCGCTCGACGGAGATCAGAGCTGGACCGCCGACCAGGTACTCACCGGGGAGGAGCTGCGCGCGATCATCGGCGCGGTCCACCCGCTCGAGGAGTGCCCGCGCGAGCCCTCTGCGACGGCGCGCGTGTATCGCTTCACCGACGGCGCCGGCGAGATCGGCTTCATCAACCCGGTCTCGGAGCCGTTCTGCTCGGACTGCAACCGCGTCCGCCTGACGGCCGACGGCAAGCTGCGCACCTGCCTGTTCTCGCTGCACGAGACCGACCTGCGCGCGCCGCTGCGCACGGGCGCCTCGGACGCCGAGCTCGAGGCGATCGTGCGTGACGCGGTCTGGCGCAAGGAGCTCAAGCACCACGTCGGCGAGCGCGGCTTCCGCCAGCCGGCGCGGAGCATGAGCGCCATCGGGGGTTGACGGCCGATCCACCTGACGCCCGACCGCGTGACCGCCGTGCGCGACCTCGCGGACTGAGCCCGGCGGGCATCTAGTGGTCCCTCCTGCAAGTACTGACCCGTTTGGCGGCGTCTGGACGCGCCTGGCTGCGCCCAGTCGCTCGCCAAAGCGCGCCAGTACTTCTCGGAGGAACCACTAGCCTAGGCTGGGCGGTCGTGGCCGGGTACCGAGTCACCGTGCGCGTCGGCGCCAAGGTCGACCACGAGCGCGTGCAGGAGATCGGGCACGCGTTGCTGCTGGTCGAGCATCGCGGTCAGGCGCTCGAGCGCGAGGCATCCTCGCACGTGGTCGGCGGCCGCCTGATGCGCCGCTTCGAGCCGGTCCAGCGTGTGATCGGGCGGATCGAGGTCGCGGGTCCGCGGCGCCTGCGCGCGGGCGTCGACGTCCGCTGCGACGGCTCGGTCGAGGCATACACGGGACGCATCGGGCGGCGGCTCGTCGAGCAGCGCGAGGGCGAGTCGCCCTACGACGCTCTGCGGCGCGAGCTCGACGCGGGGCCGGGAGCCGCGCGCGGATGAGCGCCCCGGGCGAGTGGCGCGTCCGCCTGCCACCGGGCGCCGAGCGGCCCTTCCGGGTCTTCGTCAACGGCGTGCCGCAGACCGAGGGCAGCGACTTCACCATCGACGAGCACGAGCTCGTCTTCGACCGGCCGTTGGAGAAGGAGCGCCTCGGCTTCTGGCGCTGGACGGCGATCTTCTTCGCCCTCTTCGGCACCTACGGCCAGAACGACTCGGTCGACGTCCAGTACACCGTCGGCGGGCGCACGACGGTCGCGAGCGGGCTGGAGATCATCGCCCCTGGCGAGGGCGGGCACGGCGGCGCAGCGGGGTCTTTCGCGCCGCCCGGGTAGCCTTCGCGCCATGCGCATCGACGCGATCCTCGCTGAGCAGCGGCCCGTCTTCTCATTCGAGTTCTTCCCCCCGAAGACCGACAGGGGCTACGACAACCTGCGCGCGACGCTCTACTCGCTGCGCCAGGACCAGCCGCACTTCGTCTCGGTCACCTACGGCGCGATGGGCACGACGCGCGGCCGCACCGTCGAGGTCGTCAAGTGGATCAAGGAGGAGCTGGGCATCGAGGCGATGGCCCACTTCACCTGCGTCGGCGCGACGGTCGACGAGCTGCGCGAGACGGTCGACGAGATCGAGTCGGCCGGGGTCGAGAACGTGCTCGCGTTGCGCGGCGACCCGCCCGCCGGGGAGACCGAGTGGACGGCGACCGAGGGCGGGCTGCGCTACTCGACCGAGCTGATCGAGCTGCTGCGCTCCGACCGCGACCTGGCGGTCGGAGCCGCCTCGTTTCCCGAGATCCACCCCGACGCCGAGAGCCCCGAGTCCGACCTGCGCTTCCTGCGCGCCAAGCAGGACGCCGGGGCGAGCTTCTTCATCACGCAGCTGTTCTTCGACAACGAGCTCTACTTCGACTTCGTCACCCGCGCCCGCGAGGCCGGGGTGACCGTGCCGATCGTGCCGGGGATCATGCCGGTGACCAACTACGGCCAGATCAAGCGCTTCACCGAGATGTGCGGCGCGACGATCCCCGAGACCTTCGAGGCAGAGCTCGAGGCGCGCGCCGGCGACACCGGCGCGCTGTCGGAGCTCGGCGTCGCCTACGCGGCGCTGCAGTGCACCGACCTGCTCGCGCGCGGCGCGCCGGGGGTGCACTTCTACACGCTCAACCGCTCGCCGGCGACGCGCGCGATCCTCGCCGCCCTGCGCGCGGCGCAGACGTGGACGCGGGCAGCGCAGCCGGTCTGAGGGAGAGCCGCGGCGCAACTCACGGGCCGAGGCGCTCACGGGCCTCCATGGACCACCGGCGGCCGCTCGGAGGCGCCGGCGCCGTCACCGGCCAGGCGGAAGCGAGCGCGAGATACAGTGACG
>JBPCPD010000176.1:0-4818 GCA_050999535.1 Thermoleophilaceae bacterium | reverse complement strand
CCCCCCCCCGCCACATCGTCGTCGATCGTCAGCGTCGTACGCATCCTTGCATCATACCTGCAGCATCACAACATCAGCACGATGATGCAGCCCGGCTCATCGCGACCGCGGACCGTCAGAGCCGGGCGCCCCTCTGGGACCGCCGGCCTCAGTCGGATCGGGGCACGAGCCGTGGCGATCAGCCACCCGTCGCCGTGCGTGGCCGCCCCCTCGCCGGGCTGAGCCGCTCGGCCTGCCTCACCCGATCGCAAACACCGCTCCGACCCCAACCCCAAACGACGGCAGCTGCCGCGAGACGACTGTCTGCCCGTCGTTGAGCTCGAGCGCCACGTCGAAGCTCGCCACCCGCGGACCGAGCGCCTGAAGACCGACACCGTGCGGGCAACCGTGTCGACGAGCCACAGCTCGGTCAGCCCCTGCCGCTCGTAGCCGGCCTTCTTCGCGCCGACGTCGTAGCGCCACGTGGACGGCGAACGGATCTCCACGGCGAGGTCGGGCAGCGAGTACGGGGGCGGCGAGTTGGGATCGGGCAACCGTCCGGGCGCGTACCACAGGATGTCGGGGCTGAAGACGTTGTGCTCGTCGATCGCGACGTCCCTGGGAACGACCGCGTGCCCGCGCGCCGGCGCCGCGCGCGTCCAGGCGACCAGCGCGAAGAGGACGTTCGTCTGGACGTGCCCGTGCAGAGCGGCGGGGTCGTTCACGACGACCTCACCTTCGACGAGCTGCAGGCGGGGACCGTCCCCGGTCTCCGGAAGCGCCAGGTACTCGTCCGCGGTGAGCCGCTGGGTGGCCGGCGCGGTGGTCATGGTAGCCCTCGGTCGTCGGGGCTGGCGCCTCACCGGGCCTGCCCGACCGGGGCTGGCAGCCCTACGGAGGGCCGGACCGCCCGGCCCCTCGACTCTCGCCCCCAAACGCACACCGGCCCCCGCGATCGCTCGCGAGGGCCGGCGGCACTGCGGTGTGACGCGTGGAGCTAACCCAGGCCGAGGCTCTTGAGCAGGTCCCCGACCGGATCCGCCGCAGCCGGCCCGTTGCCGGTGTCCTCGCCACCATCGGCGTCGTAGGCCACGACGCTGTGGATCAGCTCCGAGCCGCCCGGCTCGGAGACGTTGATGCGGCCGATCTCCGAGCCCTCGGGCGCGACGACCCCGAGGAACCGACCGATCTCCTCGGCATCGACGACCGTCGACCCCAGCGGCGCTCCGCCCTCGTCGAACGCCTGCACGGTCAGCGGACCGCCGACCGGATCCTGTCCCGGCTCGACGAACGAGAACTCCACCAGCGAGACGTCGAGCACGTAAGCCTCGTGCGCGGCGTCGACCGGCAGCACGTCGGTGCTGACCGGGCCCTCCTGGGTGAACGGCGACGAGATCGTCGTCGGCGTGGCGTGCGTGCCCGCGCTCGGCGGGCGCCCGATCGCCAGGCCCCGGCTGCCGACCGGATCCGGACCGCCGGTCCCCGTGTTGTCGCGGTTGGACTGGAACGCCAGCGCGGCCGGGATCTGGCCGGGCTGGAAGAAATCGTTGCTGGTGTCGGTGTCGAGCGGGTCGTCGATCGGCCCGGTCGGCGCACCCGTCCGAAGCCTCAAACCGGCGGCGAAGGGCGCGGCGGGCTGTGGATCGCGCCGCGCACGCGGCTCGCGACCCACTCCGGCTTGCCGATGAGCTGAAGCCAGGTGAAGCGCCGGACCCGCCAGCCCACGGCACCGAGCTCCACGTCGCGCTCGTGGTCGGACTCGAAGGCGCCGCGGGTCCCATGCGTCGCGTACCCGTCTGTCTCGACGATCAGCTGCGGCTCACGCCAGAGGAAGTCGGCCCGGTAGCGCCCGAGCCGCACGTTGACCTCCGGGCGCTCGATGCCGTGGCCGTCGCAGAGGGCGAGGAAGGCCTCCTCGAAGTCGTTGACGGTCGCGGTCGACCCGAGGTCGTGCTCGTCGAGCACGGCGGCGATCCGGGCGGCGCCGACACGGCCCGGATTGCGCTCCACGCCCGCGCGAAGCCGGCGCTCGCTGCACAGGCGCAGCCGCTGGGCCTCGTTCAGTGCCCGCTCGAGGACCCTGCGCTCGACGCCCTCCTCGATGTCGACCAGCGTTCGAGCCGGGTTGGTGACCCGGATGCCGTCCCTGCGCGCCACCTGCCCGTCGCCGAGCCGGCCGGAGCGGTGCAGCGCGATTCCCGGACGGCTCACGCGCCCCACGCGCGGGACGGTCACGTCGACGACGGCCGGGGGCTGAAGCCAGATGCCCCACAGCACTGCGGCGGCGCGGTGGCTGAGGACGGCGCCCTCGCCACACGAAAGCACCGCGGCCTGCCACCGTCCGCGGTCGGTCAGGCGACCGTGGCCCGCCGCGTACACGCCTCGCGCCACGCGCACGAACGCGCCGCTGCGGCAGCGCGCGTCGATCGCGTCATCCCCGAGCCCGAGCGCTCGCAGCTGGCGGCGTGCCACCACGCCGTGCTGAGCCTCCAACAGCGCCCGCAGCCGCTCGCTGGTCGGGGGTTGGCCGAGAAATCCGCCCATGTGGCGGGTAAGGCGGCCAGCCCCCCACGTTCGCCCCCCTTCCCGGTTGGGCCGACGGTCAGCCGCCGAGTACCGTCGCCACGCTCACCGCGACCGCGACGAAATCGGGCGCCGTCCCGAGCCAGACGCACCTCGACCGGATTCTCGCCGGGCCACGCGGAAGCCGCGGCTGACGACCCCCGTGAGCAGCGTGACCGCGAGCGCCGCGGCGGTGCCGAGCAGGAACAGCTCTCACACCTCCTGGAGGGCTCGGGCACGGGAGTCTCTCCCCCCACCCGGCTACCCCCCGCGCCGAAACGGGTACGGTGCAGCGATGGGCGACCGCTTGAGGGGACTCGGCCACGGACCGCTGTTCGCGGTCGCCGCGCTGGTGTTCGTGCTCGCGCTGGTCGCGCTGATCGTCGTGGCGGTGGCCGGCGGGGACCTCGCCGACGCCGGAGACGACGCGCTGCCGCTTGCCTTCGCGCTCGCCGCGCTGGTCGCCCTGGTCGGCTGGCACGGCGAGCGCAGCCGCGCCGCAGACGCCGCCGCTGCGGCCGCGGCCAAGGCCGAGGCCGAGCGGGCCGTGCGCAAACAGCTCGCCGAGCGCGAGACCGAGCTCGGCCACGCGCGCACCCGCGCGCAGGAGAGCGACGCCGAGCTCGCACGCAACCGCGAACGCATCGACGCGCTCGAGTCCCAGCGCGAGGCCGACCGCGCCGCGATCGAGCAGCGCGACAACTCGCTGCACCGCGAGCGCCAGCTCGGGGCCCGCCTCCAGCGCGCCCGCCAGGCCGAGCGCGAGTGGACGCGCGAGCTGCGCGGCCAGATGATCCGCATGCAGCGCGAGCAGGGCCCGATCGGCCACAGCGGCGACGTCCGCCAGGCGGTGCTCGACGTCGCGCTCAAGCTCGTCGAGGCCGAGAAGGGCCTCCTGCTCTCGCGCGAGGACGAGAGCGGCGACGGCAACCTCGACCTGATCTGCTCGCTGAACTTCGACAACGCGACCGAGGACAGCGTCGTCGCGCAGGACTTCGCCGGCCGCGTGCTCGAGCGCGACGCGACGGTGCGCGAGGACGACTCCTCCACGCTGCGCCAGGAGGGCCGCACGGCGGCCGACGCCGAGATCCACAATCTGCTCGCGATCCCGATCTACATCCAGGACGACTTCAGCGGCGTGGTGGTCTGCGCCAACCGCGAGGGCGGCTTCGAGGAGCTCGACGACGACGTCCTGCTCTCGCTCGGAGATCACGCCGGCGCCGTGCTCGAGAACGGCCGCCTGCACGGCGCGCTGCGCTCGGCCTACCTGGCCACCGTGCGCATGCTCGCCGAGGCGATCGAGGCCAAGGACCCGGGCGTGCGCCTGCACTCCGACGAGGTCGCGGGCTACGTGTCCGCCGTCGCCGAGCGCCTCGCGCTTGCGCCCGCGCGCCGCGAGGAGCTGCTGATCGCCTCGCTGCTGCACGACGTCGGCAAGATCGGCATCAGCGAGCGCATCCTGCTCAAGCCCGGCGCGCTGAGCGCGGAGGAGCGCACCACGATCGAGCTGCACCCGCACATCGGCCACCGCCTCGTCCAGCAGGTGCCCGCGCTCGAGGCGATCGCCCCCGCCGTGCTCCACCACCACGAGCGCTATGACGGCGACGGCTACCCGAGCGGACTGCGCGGCGAGCAGATCCCGCTCGAGGCGCGCGTGATCTGCGTCGCGGACTCGTTCAGCGCGATGACCTCCGACCGCCCCTACCGCGCTCCGCTGTCACTCGACGATGCCTGCGACGAGCTCGAGCGCTGCGCGGGCAGCCAGTTCGACCCGCAGGTCGTGACGCTGTTCGTCGAGGAGGTGCGCAAGCGGCCCGCATCGGTGCGCGACCCCGCCGAGGCGGGCCACGGCGTGGCCGATCCCGAGCTGGCCGCCCACCGCACGCCGGGCGAGGCGGTGCTCGGGGCGGGCCAGGTCGCGGTCACCGACAACCTGACGCTGCTCTACAGCCACCGCTACCTGCACGAGCTCGCCCAGGCCCAGGCCACGCGCGCCGCGCTGCAGGGCCAGCCGTTCACGGTCGTGCTCTGCGAGCTCGCCGGGCTGGCCGAGGTCAACTTTCGCGACGGCTACGCCGCCGGGGACGCCGTTATTCAGGATGCCGCGCGCGCCACCGAGCGCGCCGCCACGCGCGCCGGCGGCACGGCCTGCCGCCACGGAGGCGGGCGCCTGGCGATCGTGCTGCCCGAGACCTCCACGGTCGCGGGCGCCGCGCTCTGCGCACAGCTCGAGGCCGAGCTCGCGCCGGCCGGCACGCCGCTGGCCACCGCCTGGGC
>JBPCPD010000091.1:0-8322 GCA_050999535.1 Thermoleophilaceae bacterium | reverse complement strand
CGGAGTTTCGACGCGTTGCCGATGCTGATCGTGATCGACGGTGGAAGGGGCCAGCTCTCTGCTGGCGTCGCCGAGCTCGATCATCTGCGCGAGTTCGCCACGACCGTGATCAGCCTCGCCAAGGTGCTCGAGGAGGTCTTCCTCCCCGGCAGCCCGAAGCCGGTTCTGCTGCGTCACGACAGCGCCTCGCTCCAGCTGCTCCAGCGCGTCCGCGACGAGGCGCACCGTTTCGCGATCGAGTTCCACCGCGGCCGCCGCGACCAGGCGATGACGCGCTCGGTGCTCGACGACCTCCCGGGCGTCGGCCCCGCGCGCAAGCGCTCGATCCTGCGCCACTTCGGCACGCCCGAGCGCGTGCTGGCCGCCAGCCGCGAGGAGCTCGAGGGCGTGCCCGGGCTGCCCGGCAAGGTGGCCAGGGAGCTGCACGGGTACATCCACCGGGTGGACTGAGCTGACGGGACGGGAGTGCTCGAATGCTCGCGTCCACCGCCCCGGGAGCTGCGTCCCGATACCAAGCCGCACCCTGCGATACAACACCCGAAGCATGCGCGACTTCGTCGTGATCACCGGCTTCAGCGGCGCGGGCAAGTCGCAGGCGATGGCGTGCTTCGAGGACGCCGGCTACTTCTGCGTTGACAACCTGCCGCCGGAGATGATCGGCCAGCTCGCCGATCTGCTCGAGCACGAGGGATCGAAGGTCGAGCGCGCCGCAGTGGTCTCAGACGTCCGCGGAGGCGAGTTCTTCGACGGCCTCTCGCCCGTGCTCGACGGGCTCACCGAGCGCGGGCTCTCCTACCGGCTCCTCTACCTCGAGGCTTCCGAGGACGTGCTCGTCAACCGCTACAAGGAGACGCGCCGGCGCCACCCGCTGGCCGATGGCCTGGGAGCGCAGGACGGCGCCCGCGGCTCGACCGGCGGGGGGCAGGTGGTGCGGGCGATCGACGCCGAGCGGGAGCTGCTCGAGCCGGTGCGCGAGCGGGCGACGGTCTCGATCGACACCTCGGACCTGAGCGCCGCCCGGCTGCGCAAGGTGGTCGCCGACAAGCTGCTCCCGCGCGGGAGCATCGGCAAGCTCGCGGTGACCTTCGTCTCGTACGGCTTCAAGCACGGCGCTCCGCGCGACAGCGACCTGATGTTCGACGTGCGCTTCCTGCCCAACCCGCACTACGAGGAGGACCTGCGTCCCCAGACCGGCCTCGATGGGGCGGTGCGCGAGTTCGTCGCCGCCTCGGCGGGGATCGACGAGTTCTACTCGCACCTCTTCGACCTGCTCGACTACCTGCTTCCGCAGTACGAGCAGGAGGGCAAGGCGCACCTAACGGTCGGGATCGGGTGCACCGGCGGCCGTCACCGGTCGGTGGTGATCGCCGAGGAGCTCGCACGCCGCTACGCCGAGCTCGGGGGCTACCTGCTCGACGTCGTGCACCGTGACATCGACAAGCCCCCGCGCACGCCGTGACGCGCAGCCGGTAGATTCTGCCGTCCGTCCGCTGGAAGCCAACGAAAGGACCCGATCGAAATGGCAGTGAAGGTCGGAATCAACGGCTTCGGCCGCATCGGCCGCAACGTCTTCCGCGCCGCGCACGAGCGCGGGGCGGACATGGAGTGGGTCGGCATCAACGACATCGCCGACACCGAGATGCTCGCTCACCTGCTCAAGTACGACTCGATCCTCGGCCGCTTCCCCGGCACGGTGAAGGCGACCGCGGCGGGCCTGGTGATCGACGGCCGCGAGATCCGGGTCAGCGCAGAGCGCGATCCCGCCGCGCTGCCGTGGTCCGAGCTCGGCGCCGAGGTGGTCATCGAGTCGACGGGGCTGTTCACCGACCGCGAGGACGCGGCCAAGCACCTCGAGGCCGGCGCGCGCAAGGTGATCATCTCTGCACCGGCGACCGAGCCCGACGTCACGCTCGTGCTCGGCGTCAACGACGACGCCTACGACGTCGAGTCCCACGAGGTCATCTCCATCGCCTCCTGCACGACCAACTGCCTGGGTCCGGTGGCGCGCGTGCTGCACGATGCGGTGGGCATCGAGTCCGGCGTGATGACGACGATCCATGCCTACACGGCCGACCAGCGCCTGCACGACGCCCCGCACAAGGATCCGCGCCGTGCCCGCGCCGCGGCGATGAACCTCGTGCCCGCCTCGACGGGCGCCGCCAAGGCGATCGGCATCGTGATGCCCGAGCTCAACGGCAAGCTCAACGGCTTCGCCCTGCGGGCGCCCCTGCCGACCGGCTCGGTCGTCGACCTCGTCTTCCAGGCTGCGCGCGACACGACCGTCGAGGAGATCAACGAGGCCGTGCGGTCCAAGGCCGACACCGGCCCGCTGGCGGGAATCCTCGAGTACACCGACGAGCCGATCGTGTCCAGCGACATCGTGCGCTCGCCGTACTCGTCGATCTTCGACTCCCAGTTGACGATGGTGCTCGAGGGGCGCACGGTCAAGATCCTCGCCTGGTACGACAACGAGTGGGGCTACTCCAACCGCATCGTCGACTTTGCCGAGCGCGTCCTCGTCGGCCTCGGGGAGCCCGCGGCTCGGTGAGCACCCCGCAGGTAGCGCTGGGCAAGCGCACCGTCGAGGACCTCGAGCTCGAGCGCGGGACGCGCGTGCTTCTGCGCGCCGATCTCAACGTTCCGCTCGAGGGCGGCAACGTCACCGACGACGCGCGCATCCAAGCGGCGCTGCCGACGATCGAGCTGCTGCGCGAGCGCGGCGCTTCGATCGTGCTCTGCTCGCACCTCGGCCGGCCGCAGGATCGCGAGCCCGAGACCTCGCTGCGGCCCGCCAGCGAGCGGCTCGGCGAGCTGCTCGGGGTGGGGGTCGAGCAGGCGGGCGCGGTCGTCGGGGAGGAGGTCGAGCGCGCGGTCGAGGGACTCCAGCCGGGAGACGTGCTCGCGCTCGAGAACACGCGCTGGGAGCCGGGCGAGACCGCCGACGACCCCGACCTGGCGCGCGCGCTCGCCGCGCTGGCCGACGTCTACGTCAAAGACGCCTTCGGCGCGGCCCACCGCTCCCACGCGTCCACCGCCGGCGTCGCGCGGCACCTGCCCGCGGTCGCCGGCCTGCTGCTCGAGCGCGAGGTGACGACGCTGCGCGCCATCGTCGACGAGCCCCGGCGCCCGCTCGTGGTGGTCCTCGGCGGCGCCAAGGTCTCGGACAAGGTCGCCCTGATCGACCGCTTCCTGCAGACGGCCGACGCGATCCTCGTCGGCGGCGCGATGTGCTTCAGCTTCTTCGCCGCGCAGGGCATCGCGACCGGCGACTCGATGGTCGAGGAGGCGGGGGTCGGGCTCGCCCGCAAAGCGCTCGAGCAGGCCGAGGGAGAGCGCGCGCGGCTGCTGCTGCCCGAGGACCTGGTGCTCGGGCAGCAGTTCTCCGCTGACGCGGAGCCGCGCGCGCTGGATGCGACCGAGGTGCCCGACGGCTGGATGGGGCTCGACGTCGGACCGCGCACGACGAGCACCTATGGCGAGGAGATCGCCGCCGCCGGGACGGTCTTCTGGAACGGGCCGATGGGGGCCTTCGAGCTCGAGCCGTTCGCGGCCGGTACGCGCGCGGTGGCCGAGGCCGTCGCGGACGCGCCGGGCGTCACGGTCGTCGGCGGCGGCGACTCCGCCGCCGCGCTCGCGAGCTTCGGGCTGGCCGACCGCGTCTCCCATCTCTCGACTGGCGGCGGCGCGGCGCTCGAACTGCTCGAGGGGCGGTCCCTGCCCGGCGTGGAGGCGCTCGACGATGCCTGAGCCCGTCCGCCGGCCCTACGTCGCCGGCAACTGGAAGCTGTGGGGCACGCGCGCGCAGGCCGCGTCCTACTGCGAGCGCGTGCGCGAGCTCTTGGGCCCCGCCACGCAGCGGCCGGCGGACATCGCCCTGTGCGCGCCGTTCACGGCGCTTGACACCTGCGTGCAGGCGCTCGCCGGCAGCGGCGTCGAGGTCGCGGCCCAGACGATGCACGCCGAGCGGACCGGCGCCCACACCGGCGAGGTGTCCGCCGAGATGCTGCTCGAGGTCGGCGTCGCGGCGGTCGTGCTCGGCCACTCCGAGCGGCGCGAGCTCGAGGGCGAGACCGACCGCGCGCTGGCCGCGAAGGTGCCGGCCGCGCTGGACGCCGGCCTGCGCCCGATCCTGTGCGTCGGCGAGACCGAGGCCGAGCGCGAAGCGGGGGAGATGGAGGGCAAGCTGCGCCACCAGGTCGGCGAGGGCCTCGACGGCGTACCCGACGAGCGATTGGCCGAGGTCGTGATCGCCTACGAGCCGATCTGGGCGATCGGCAGCGGCGCGGTCGCGACGCCCGAGCAGGCCCAGGAGGCGATCGCGTTCGTGCGCGCGCTCGTCGGCGGACGCTCCGAGCGGGCGGCGGACGCGCTGCGGGTGCTCTATGGCGGCAGCGTCAAGCCGTCCAACGTCGCCGAGCTGCTCTCCCAACCCGACGTCGATGGCGCGCTCGTCGGCGGCGCGAGCCTGGACCCGGACGACTTCGCGAAGATCGCCGCCGCGGCCGCACCGCCGTGAGCCACGCGCGAGGAGCGCAGCCCGGTCGCCGACCGGGCGAGCACCGCAGCGAGATTCTCCCCGCCGTCTGCCTGGTCATCCTCGACGGCTGGGGCCTCGCGCAGCCGGGCCCCGGCAACGCCATCGAGCTCGCCGAGACGCCGGTCTTCGACGCGCTCTGGTCGGACCACCCCCATACCCAGCTGACGGCCTACGGCCACGCGGTCGGCCTGCCGGAAGGCCAGATGGGCAACTCCGAGGTCGGCCACCTCAACCTCGGGGCGGGCGCGGTCGTCGCGCAGGATCTGACCCGCATCGACGCCGTGATCGCCGACGGCTCGTTCGCGCTGGGCGAGGCGGTGCGCGAGGCCTGCGCCGCCGGGCGGGCGGCAGGCCGCCTGCATCTGCTCGGCCTCGTCTCCGACGGTGGCGTGCACGCGAGCATGGACCATCTGCGCGCGCTGATCGAGCTGGCGGGCGCCGAGGGCGTGCCGGACCTGATCCTGCATGCCTTCACCGACGGCCGCGACACCTTCCCCGACGCCGGCGCCGGCTATCTCGAGACCGTCGAGCGCTGGCTCGCTGATGCCGCTGGGCGTGTCGCGACCGTCACCGGCCGCTATTACGCGATGGATCGCGACCGCCGCTGGGACCGCGCGCAGCTCGCCTCCGAGGCGATCGTCCGTGGCGAGGCCGCCGGGCGTCACGTCACGACCGGCGCCGAGGCCGTGCGTGCCGCCTACGAGCGCGGCGAGACCGACGAGTTCGTCCAGCCGACGCTCGTCGGCGACGAGGGCCGGATCCGCGACGGCGATGCCGTGCTGTGCTTCAACTTTCGTCCCGACCGTGCACGCCAGCTCGTGCGCGCGCTCGGTGAGCCCGACTTCGCCGACTTCGACCGCGGCGCGGCGCCGCGCGTGAAGCTCACGACGCTGACCGAGTACCACGAGGGCTGGCCCTACCCGGTCGCCTTCCCGCCGCAGCGGCCCACGACCACGCTCGCGAGCGTGCTCGCCGAGCGCGGGATCGGTCAGCTGCACGTCGCGGAGACAGAGAAGTACGCCCACGTCACCTACTTCTTCAACGGGGGCAGGGAGGAGCCGTACGCCGGCGAGCAGCGCCGCCTGGTCGACTCCGCGCGCGATGTTCCGACCTATGACCACAAGCCCGAGATGAGCGCGGCGGCGATCGCCGAGGCGTTCGTCGAGCGCTGGTCGGACGGCGACTGCGGCTTCGGCGTCATCAACTTCGCCAACCCGGACATGGTCGGCCACACTGGATCGATCCCGGCGGCGGTGGCGGCGCTCGAGGCGGTCGACGTCCAACTCGGCCGCGTCGTCGAGGCGGTTCACGCCGCCGGCGGCGCGTGCGTCGTGACGGCCGACCACGGCAACGCCGACCACATGCTCGAGCCCGATGGCAGCCCCAACACCGCCCACTCGCTCAACCCCGTGCCCCTTGTGGTCACCGCCGTCGCCGGCGGGCTGCGCGCGGACGGCATCCTCGCCGACGTCGCGCCGACGGTGCTCGCACTGCTCGGCATCGAGCAGCCCCCGGAAATGACCGGCGCGTCGCTGCTGGCGTGAGCGGGCTGCGGATCGAGGCTCGCGACGGCGGCGCTCGCGCGGGTGTCCTCGCGCTCGCCCACGGCGAGGTGCGTACGCCGGCCTTCGTCCCGCTCGCCTCCAACGCCAGCGTGCGCGGCCTCGCCGCCGCCGAGGTCGAGGCGCTCGGCTTCGAGATGGTGCTCGGCAACACCTTCCACCTCTTCATCACGCCGGGCCACGAGCAGATCGCGGCGATGGGGGGCCTGCACGAGTTCATGGGCTGGCGGCGCCCGATCGTCACCGACTCCGGTGGCTACCAGGTCTTCTCGATGGGCCACGGCTCGGTGGCCGAGGAGATCAAGCGCCGCCGCGGGCGCTCCGACAGCCGCGTGCTCGCGATCGAGGAGGAGGGCGTGCGCTTCCGCTCCTACCTCGACGGGGCCGAGCGCTTCATGGGCCCCGAGACCTCGATGGAGGTCCAGGCCCAGCTGGGCTCCGACATCGCGCTGGCCTTCGACGAGTGCACCCCCGCCCACGCCGACCGCGAGTACACGCGGCGGGCGATGGAGCGCACCCACCGCTGGCTGGATCGCTGCGTCGCCTGGCAGAGCAAGCACGCCACCCAGGGCCAGCTGCTCTTCGGCATCGTCCAGGGTGGGGTGCATGAGGACCTGCGCCTTGAGTCGGTACAGCGCATCGGCGCGGCGCCGCTGCCCGGCGTCGCGATCGGCGGGTCGCTCGGGACCGACAAGGCACAGAGGCAGGAGGTCGTGGGCTGGGCACTGCGCGGCCTGCCCGGCGAGCGCCCGCGGCACCTGCTCGGCATCGGCGACGTCGACGACATCCTGCACGCCGTCGGCCTGGGCATCGACAGCTTCGATTGCGCCACCCCGACGCGCCTCGGCCTCCACGGGACGGCCCTGGTGCCCGACCCGGGCACCCGCTTTCGCCTCGACCTCGCCAAGGCGCCCCAGCGAGCCAGCCGCGAGCCGATCGCCCGGCGCTGTCCCTGTCCGGCCTGTCGCGAGCACACCAGGGGCTACCTGCACTACCTGGTGCGAGCGGGCGAGCTGACCGCCGCCCGCCTGATCACCCTGCACAATCTCACCTTCATGGCCGAGCTGATGCGGGGCATCCGAGCGGCGATCGTCGCCGGCGCCTACATCGCCTACCGCGACTCGATCATGCGCGGCGAGGGGCCCTGGACGGATGTCTGACCGTTTGCCGTTCGGCTTTCACGGGTAGGGATCACCACTCGCGACGAAGGAGGAGGAAGTGATATGGAAACGGGTCTCCTGATCGCCCTGATCGTGCTGGTCCTCGTGGTCATCGCTGCTGCGGTGGTCCTCGGTGGGCAGGCGTCGAAGCGGCGCAAGGAAGAACGACGGATCGAGGCGGGCGAGCATCGCGAAGAGGCCCAGGTTCGGGCCGCGCGTGCGGACAGCGCCGAGGCCGAGGCCGACGAGCGCGCGGCGCGAGCCAAGCGCGAGCAGGCCAAGGCCGATGAGCAGGCCGCGCGGGCACGGCAGGAACGCGGCGCCGCCGACGCGCGCTTCGAGCGGGCGGAGCAGCTCGACCCCGACGGCGGCAGACACGACCGGGATCGAAGCGCGACAGGCACGCATGGTGACGGCCACGCTCACGACGCCGATCACCAGCGGGGCGAACGCGGTCGCACCGGCCCGGGGGGCGGCCGTGAGGATCTGCGGCCCGAGCGCGGGCATGATGAGCCACTCGAGCGCGGTCGCGACGACCGTCCGGCCGAGCGCGGGCGCGACGACAACCGGCCGGCCGAGCGCGGTCGCGACGATCGGCCGCTCGAGCCGGGTCCCGAGCGGCGCGGTGAGCCGACCGAGCAGCGCCGACCCGGGCTGTGAGCCCCGCGGCTTTGCGCAGGTCTGGAGCGTGGCTGGCAAGGAAGAGGCGGCCGACGCGCGCTCCGCACGCGAGGCCACCGATGACGCCGCCAGGCGCGCTCCAGGCCGCGGAAAAGGTCAGCGCACGTTGTCGCGCAGGAACTGGCGCACGCCGTCGATCTGCTGCCCGAGGCCGTCGCGCTGGATCGCGTCGAATCCTCCTCCACCCCGTCCGCCGCCTCCATCGCCGCCTCCGCTGAGCAGGGCGAAGGCCACGGCGCCGACCGCTATCAGCACGGCGAGCAGCGCGAGCAGCTTCCCGAACCGCCGCCTGGCGCCGCCGCGCCCGCGTTCGGGCGGCGCCGGACGCGGTGGCGCGGCGGGCGGCGGTGGCGGGCGGACCGGCCTGTGGCTGCCGGTGCGC
>JBPCPD010000080.1:0-7308 GCA_050999535.1 Thermoleophilaceae bacterium | reverse complement strand
AGGTCTTCACGCTGTGGGGGCCGCGACCGCCCATCACGCCGTTCCGCGGCGTGCGTCAGCTGCCGCCCGGCGGCCTGCTGGTCTGGGAGGCGGGGACGATCACCGCGCAGCGGAGCTGGTGGCGCGCCGACGTCGCTGGCGGCGGCACTGCGACCGACGCCGACCTCGCGGACAGCCTGCGCGAAAGCGTCGCCTTGCGGCTGCGCGCCGACGTTCCCGTCGGGGCCTACCTGTCGGGTGGCCTCGACTCCAGCGTCATCACCGCGCTCGCCCAGCAGGAGGCCGGCGAGCGCCTCCAGACGTTCTCGATCGCCTTCCGCGATCCGCTCTTCGACGAGCGCTCCCACCAGGAGACGGTGGCCGCCGCGTTGGGCACAACCCACCACACGGTCGAGGTCGGTCCCGAGCAGATCGCCGCCGCGCTCCCCGAGGTCGTGCGCCACGCCGAGACGCCGCTCGTGCGCACGGCGCCGGTGCCGCTGTTCCTGCTGGCGCAGGAGGTCCGGCGGCACTCGATCAAAGTCGTGCTGACAGGCGAGGGCGCCGACGAGCTGCTCTGGGGCTACGACCTCTTCAAGGAGTTCGCCATCAGGGAGCTCCACGATCGCGAGCCCGAGCGTGCGCTCGAGCTGCTCGACGGGCTCTATCCCTACCTCGGCGCCGGCGCGGCGCGCCGGGGTCCGGCGTGGCGGCGCTTCCTGCTCGAGACCGGCGCGCGCGAGGACCCGCTGCGCTCGCACCTGACCCGCGTCGATGCGACCGCGACGGTCAAGGCCTTCTACGACCCCGGCGTCGCCGCCGAGCTCGACGGGGACCGCTCGCTCGAACGGCTGCGCGCGACGTTGCCCGAGTCCTTTGGCCGCTGGAGCGCGCTCGAGCGTGCCGCCTGGCTCGAGCTCCAGACGCTGCTCTCGCCCTACCTGCTCGCCGCACAGGGCGATCGGGTCGCGATGGCCCACGGCGTCGAGGGTCGCTTCCCGTTCCTCGACCATCGCGTGTTCGACGTGGCGGGCGCGCTGGCCCCCGAGCGCAAGCTGGACGGCATGCGCGACAAGGGCGCGCTGCGCGAGCTCGCGGCGGAGCTGCTGCCAAGCGAGGCGGCCGCGCGTCCCAAGCAGCCCTACCGCGCTCCCGAGGTGGCCCCGTTCTTCGGGGCCGGTGCGCCGGACTGGGTTCGGGAGCTGCTCTCACCGGCCGGCCTGGCCGAGGCCGGCATCTTCGACGCGAAGCGCGTCGCGGGGCTGGTGCGGCGCGGCGAAGCCGGCCGGATCGCCGGCATCCGCGAGTCGATGGCGCTCGTCGGGATCGTCTCGACCGGCCTCTGGCACCGCGCCTTCATCGGCGCCGGCACGACCGCATATCCGCCCGAGACGGCCGAGCCGCGCGTCAGAATCGATCGCTGCGGGCAAGCGGCGAGAGCGGGGGTCACGTGAACGAGAGCGACGTCAGGCTCCAGCTGCGCGCGTTCATCGAGGACAACTTCCTCTACCTGCACCCCGACCTCGAGCTCGCCGACGGCGACGACTTCCTCGCCCGCGGGATCCTCGACTCGCTCGGCTTCGTCGAGCTCGTCGAGGAGGTCCAGACGCGCTACGAGATCGCCGTCGACGACATCGAGATCACCGAGCAGAACTTCGGCTCGATCGACGCGATCACCGCGTTCGTCGTCCGGAAGCGCGCGTGAGCGCACGGACGCTGGACGGCGACCTGCGCGCAGCGGCGGCTCGCCACCCCGAACGAATCGCCGTGGTCACCCCGGAGCGATCGCTGTCCTACGGCGAGCTCGCGCTCGCCGCCGAGCGGATCGCCGCCGGGCTGCGCGAGCTCGTGGTGCGGCCCGGCGACCGGGTCGCGCTCGTGCTTCCCAACGGCGCGGAGCTGCCGGAGGCCATCTACGGCACGCTGCGCGCGCGCGCCGCGTTCACGCCGCTCAACCAGACGATCAAGGAGGACAAGCTCGCGGACGTGCTCGAGCGCTGCGGCGCCGCGGTGGTGATCTGTGACGCCGAGCGGGCTCCGATGGTCGAAGCCGCCGCCGCGCGCGCGGGCACGATTCCCGTGGTCGCAGACCTCGCGGCGCTCGGACACGCGCGCGGATCCCCGGACGCGGGGCCACTCGACATCGACCTGGCGGCCGTGCTCTACACGGCCGGGTCGACCGGCGAGCCGAAGGGGGTGACGGTCACCAACCGCAACATGACCTTCGTCGCCGACTCGATCATCGAGTACCTCGAGCTGGGACCCGAGGACCGGATCCTCTGCGTGCTCCCGCTGTCGTTCGGCTACGGGCTCTACCAGCTCCTGACGTGCGTGCGCTGCGCAGCGACGCTGGTCCTGGAGGCGGGGTTCACCTATCCCGGCCGGGTCGTTCAGGCGCTCGAGAGCGAGCGGATCACGGGGCTGGCAGGGGTGCCGACCGTCTTCCAGGTCCTGATCTCACTGCGCGGCCTGGCCGACCGCGAGCTGTCGCACCTGCGCTTCCTCACCAACGCCGGCGCGGCGCTTCCCGCCGCCACGATCGCGGCGGTCCGCCGCACCTTTCCCGGCGCCCGGCTCTACTCGATGTACGGGCAGACCGAGTGCACGCGGGTCTGCTACCTGCCGCCCGAGCAGCTCGATGCCCGACCGACGTCCGTCGGCATTCCGATACCCGGCACCGAGGTGTGGGTCGAGGACGACGCGGGCCGCGTGGCGCCGCCCGGCGAGGTCGGCGAGCTGATGGTCCGCGGCGCCCACGTGATGCAGGGCTACTGGGGCGACGAGGAGGGTACTGCCGAGCGCCTGCGCCCCGGTCGCTGGCGCTGGGAGCACGTGCTCGCGACGGGAGATCTGTTCCGCCAGGATGCCGAGGGATTCCTGTACTTCGTCAGCCGGCGCGACGACCTGATCAAGTCACGTGGCGAGAAGGTCGTGCCGCGTGAGGTCGAGGAGGTGCTGCACGCCGTGCCCGGAGTTCGCGAGGCGGCCGTGGTCGGGGTCGCGGACGAGCTGCTCGGCCAGGCGGTCCACGCGCACGTGGCGCCGGAGAGCGGCCAGGAGCTCGACCCCGGCGAGCTGCGCCGCCACTGCGCCGATCGGCTCGAGGTGCACATGGTCCCCCGTCGAATCGTCCTCCACATGGCGCTGCCGCGGACGGCGAACGGAAAGGTCGACCGGCGGGCGCTGGTCGGCGACTGACACGAGCGCCGTCAGTACCGTCTCGCGACAATGGCCTACACGATCGAGTGGGTGACCAGCGGCCGGCGACTTGCCGAGATCGCGCAGCCGTGGCGCGAGCTGCTGGGGCCCGGCGCCACGCCCTTCGATCGCCCGGAGTGGTTCGCGGCCTGGTGGTCCGCCTTCGCCGGCGGCGCGGACTTGCGCGTCTGCACCATCTGGCGCGCAGAGAGGCTGGTGGCGGTGCTGCCGTTGCAGCAGCGGTCGCGCCACGAGCTGACGGCTCTGGCCAACGACCACTCCCCCCTCTTCCGCCCCCTCGCCGCCGACGCTTCCGCCCTGCTCGAGGTCGTTGCCGCCGCGCTCGGCAGCGGCACGGAGGCCCTCGCCCTAGTTGGCGTTCCGGAGGACGATCCGTGCCTCGGCGTGCTGCGCAGGCGCGTCGAGCACGTCGACATGCGCCCCCTGCCCGAGCCGGCGCACACGTCGCCGATCGTCGAGACAGGCGGCGATCTGGCAGCTTGGCGCGCGGCGAGCAAGCCGCGCTGGGGTGCGCCGCTCGAGCGCTTTCGCCGCAAGATGGCGCGCGATCACGAGGCACAGCTCGCCATCGTCGAGGCCCCCGACGACCTCGAGCGCGCACTCACACGGGGGTTCACGGTGGAGGCCAGCGGCTGGAAGGGGAAGCAGGGCACAGCGATCCTCTCCTCACCGGCCTCTGAGGCGTTCTATCGCGACATCGCACGCACCTTCCACGAGCGCGGCGAACTGCTTCTGTCAGGCATCGAGCTCGATGGCGAGCTCGCCGCCTTCGACCTGACCGTCCTTCACGGCAACCGGCTCCACCTGCTCAAGACCGGCTTCGACGAGCGCTTCCGAAAGCTCGCGCCCGGCCTCGTGATGCGGCTGTCGGTGATCGAGCGTTGCTTCGAGCTTGGCATCGAGGCACACGAACTGCTCGGCGGCGACACGGAGTGGAAGCGCAAGTTCTCGACTACGGCACGCTCGCACGTGAGTTTCCGCGCCTTTCCATCGGGCCCCGGCGGCACCGGTCGCTACCTCTACCGATCGGTCGCGCGCCCGCTGCTCAAGCGCGTCCGCGAACGGGCGTGGGACACCGCGCGACGGCCGCGCAGGGCTTGATCGACGCCCGCGGTGTCGATTGGTCCGGCAGCGTCATCCGAGCCGCGTCGTCACCTTGCGGCGGGCGCCGGCGGGCAGGCGCAGGGCGACCCGGGCCGCGCTCACGGCGACCCTTCCCGAGAGGCCACGCGGCACCGCGACCGTGACCACTCCGAGATCTGACGTCGCGAAGCGGTCCTTGTACGACTCCCCGCCGCGCAGCAGGCGGTAGCGCTCGATCCCGTCGCCGATCGCCTCACGCAGCGTGTGGGCGAGCAGCACGAGGCCGATCGACGAGCGGTCCCATTCCGGGTCGCGGCCGAACTGGTAGTACCACTCCGACCCTCCGTAGCGAAAGCCGTACCAGGCCGCGACCGCGCGGCCCTCGATCTCCGCCAGCCAGAGGCGCAGCCAGTCACGCTCGAGCGCGAGCGCCGCGAAGTCGCGGTGGAACCCGGCGCGGGCACCTTCGAAAGCGTCGGAGTCCCCATCGCCCCAACGCCGGCGGTGGAGGTCGAAAAGCGTCCCCATGTCGGCCTCGAGCCGATGCCGATCGTCGCAGAGGCGGTACTCGAGGCCGTGCTCGCGCACGAGCTTTCGCTCCTTGCGCCGCACCTGTGAGCGAAAGTTCGAGCTGCGCCCGGCCAGGTACTCGTCCCAGGTGAGGCCGGCGATGTCGACCACCGGGCTTGGCTCGTGGTGCAATTCGGTGCCCGCGAGCGCCCGAGCCCACGCAAGGGTGCCGGGAAGCCGCTCGGCCAGCAGCACGTTCCAGCGCTGCGGTGCGCGCTGCAATGCCGCGGCTGCGTCCTCGATGTCGGCGGCACCGCACACCGGACCCAGCTCGTCAGCGGGCCCGTGTCCGATGAAACGCGCCACCCGCATAGGGCCCACCCGATCGATGCACAGCGGGAGGATGGCCACGGTCCGGCCGTGCTCGTCCAGGCAGACAAGAGGCAGAGGGGTAGCGCGCTCGCCGTAGTGGCGCCACCACACGCTGGCCCACTCCCAGGTGGCGAACAGATTGCCGGAGCGCTGCGCAAGCTCGGTCCACAGGTCGCGCAGCAAACCGAGGTCACCGGCCGGCTCGATGCGGAGGATGGCCGGGCTCTGGGGCTGCGCTGCCTGCACTGCACGGCCAGCATCGCAGGAAGCCGGCACGATCCAGGTCGTTGGCCACCTACGGCCCGCGAGAAGCTGAGCCCAAGCGGCGGGCCGCGAGGAGCAGCTGCCCTCCTGCCCTTCTCCAAGGGCGCGGCCTCAGGTGGCACGAGCGCGCGGGCAGTCCCCGGCGCCGGAGCTCGGCGCGGCAGGCATGCACGTCGTAGGGCAGCCCCCGGAACGTGACCTCGCTGCGGTCGAGGTCCATGACCGCGACCCGGACCCAGGCGTGCCGTTCGCGCGACTGCCCCACGCTGCCGGGGTTGAGCACGTGACGCTCACCGGGGAGCAGGCGGACCACCCCCTCAGGGCCGGCGAGCAGCATGCCCCGGCGTTCCCCGACCGCGAGTGGACTGTGCGTGTGCCCGAGGATGACGGTGTCGGCCTCGGGGGCCGCCCCGAGCTGAGCCGTCGCCTCCTCCGCAGTGCGGACGTACTGCTGAGAATCGGCCAGCGAGCCGTGCGCGACGACCACCCTGCCCGGCGCGGAGGCCTGCCGAGGCAGCCCTTGAAGGGCAGTGCGCGCGTCCTCGTCGAGCACCCCCCGCGTCCACCGGAGGCTGTGGCGGGCCAGCGGGATGCAGCGATCGGCAGCGAGCTCTCCCAGTGCGATCAGGTCGTGATTGCCCGCAACGCAGGTCCCATCCAGCGCGGTGACGCGCGCGACGCACTCGTTCGGCTGGGGCCCGTAGCCGACGAGATCGCCGGTACAGACGTACGCATCGACGCCGGAGGAGCCGAGGAAGGCGAGGGCCGTCTCCAGGGCCGGCAGGTTGGCGTGAACGTCTCCGAAGAGGCCGAGCCGCATCAGACTCTGAGCCGACGTGCGAGCGGCGCCCACAGCGCGCCCGGAAGGAACGGGAAGGGGTCGTCGAGCGTCATGCCCGAGCGCACCTCGCAGCGGCGCAAGAAAGCCAGCCAGGAAGCGAGACCCACGCCCTCCGAGCGCGCCGCGCGCACATCCCCAAGCGGCAGGCACCACGTCACGCCGGCTCGGATCGGGCCGATCGGGGGCCGCGGGGTGCCGGTCAGGTCGGCGTGCACGAGCGCGGGCAGGTTGACTCCTGCGACCGCGCCGGGGTGGTGCCAGAGATTGAAGCGCGCGTTGACCTCGAGCAGGTGGAGGCGGCCATCGGGCGCCCACTTTCAGTCGCCTTTCGCCCCACACCACCACCCGATCGCCGCCAGAATCTCCCGGCCGAGGGCGGCAACATCGTCTTCGGAGGTGATTCGCAGGGCGGTGGTGTGACCGAAGCGGCGCGGCCGCGTGCGGATCTTGCGGCCGGTGAACTCGGCGACCAACGCTCCGTCGGACCCGACGTACGCGTGATGGCTCTCTATGGCCGACTCCGGTCCGGCGATCTGCTCCTGGGCCAGAACCTCCATGCCCAACTCCGCGAGGCGCGGCCACAGCGCCGACAGGTCCTCGGAGGTCCTCACCTCCACCGCCTTCGCGGCGGCCTCCACCCGGCTCCAGCGCGCGTGGTCGCGGACCAGCGGCTTGATGACCAGCGGAAAGCGCACGTCGATGTCGTGCGCCGCGTCGCGAGCGGGGTCGAGGCGACGTGACGGAGGCACGGGCAGCTCGAGGCTGCGCGCCAGCTCCGCGAAGCGCTCCTTGTCCACGAGCGACTCGACGAGCTCCGGCTCGGCGAGCGTGGCGTGGAAGGCGTGCTCGAGCCGTGCCCGTTGTCGCGAGACGGCGGCGAGGTCGCCGTTGGTTTGCGGCACGAGCAGCGGCCGCTGCTCCTGGGTGCGCGCGAACGCCAGCAGCTCCTCGGCCACGCCGTCCTGGTCGCGCCAGTGGTCTCGCCACCCGATCCGCGCGACGACGTGGCGCGAGAGCCCGGCCGGATCATGGCGCTGCGC
>JBPCPD010000055.1:0-7827 GCA_050999535.1 Thermoleophilaceae bacterium | reverse complement strand
CCGCATGGGGGAGGCCAAGCGCGATCAAGCCGCGGTAGCACACGGGCGGCGACTTTGGCGGCGAGAGCGCGACCGGGGAGCCTGCCACGCCTGCCTGGACGGAGGTCTCGCCGGCCGACAAGCCGCTGGCGCCCGAGCCGCCGGCAGCCGAGCCGTCGCCCCCGAGGCTCAGCACGACCGCGAGCGCCGCGGCCGCGAGCGCGACGGCGGCCGTGAGGGCGGCGGCGAGCTGTCCGGGGCGGGGGCGGCGGACGGGTGCCGAGGGTGCTCAACGCAGGTGAGCGACGCGTAAACCCAGGCCTTCGTTCACCGACCGGTAAGAATGCTCGCTGTGGCTGCCCCCACCGTGCTCGGAATCGACGTCGGCGGGACCAAGGTCGCGGCTGCCGTGATCGAGGGCGCCGCCGCGATCCACGCCGTCGAGCAGCCGACCGACCTCGCCGACGGCGAGGCGCTGCTCGCCGGGATCGAGGCCGCGTTCGCCGCGGTCGGCGAGCGCTCCGGCCCGCCGGACGCGGTCGGCATCGGGGTGCCGTCGCAGATCGAGTTCGCGGCCGGCACCGTGCTCTCGAGCGTCAACATCCCGCTCGCCGGGGTGCCGCTGCGCCCCGAGCTCGGCCGCCGCCTCGGCGTGCCCGTCTTCGTCGACAACGACGCCAACTGCGCAGCGCTCGCCGAGGCGCAGCTGGTGCCCGACCCGCCCGCGCGGCACCTCGTGATGCTCACGCTCGGGACCGGCGTCGGCGGCGGCGTCGTCATCGACGGGCGCATCGAGCGCGGCCACTCGGGCCTGGGCGGCGAGCTCGGCCACGTGATCGTCGACGGCCAGACGGCGCTCGCGGCGGCCGGCGACGGCTTCCCGCGTCCCGGCTCGCTGGAGTGGATCTGCAGCGGGACCGGCCTCGAGCGCGCGGCGACCGCGCTCGCCGAGGCCGGGGCGTCCGGGGCGCTCGGACGCAGGCTCGCCGAGGACGGGCGAGTCTCGGGCCGCGAGGCGGTCGCCGCCGCCCGGGATGGCGACGCCGAGGCCCTGGGGCTGTTCGAGTGCCACGGGCGCTGGCTCGGGCTCGCCATCGCGGGCGTCGTCAACACCTTCGAGCCCGAGCACGTCGTGATCGGCGGCGGGCTCTCGCGCGCGGCCGATCTCTTCCTCGACGCCGCCATCGGCGAGGCCGCGCGCCACGCGCTGCCCGCGCTGTGGGAGCGCACCGAGGTCCGCCTCGCCCGAGGGGGCGCCGACGCCGGGGTCATCGGCGCCGGAGTGCTCGCAGCCCAGGAGCTGGGTCGAAGCGGCGATACTGGGTAAAGGGAACACCGTGACGAGCGAACGAGGAGAGCGATGACGACGACGACGACGGACCAGCAGGGACTCGACGAGCTCTGCATCAACACGATCCGCACGCTGGCGATCGACGGCGTCGAGAAGGCCAGCTCCGGCCATCCGGGCGCGCCGATGGCGCTCGCACCGGTCGCCCACCAGCTCTACACGCGCACGATGCGCCACAACCCGGCCAACCCGCACTGGTTCGACCGCGACCGCTTCGTGCTGTCGGCCGGCCACGCCTCGATGCTGCTCTACTCGATCCTCCACCTGACCGGCTACGGGGTCAGCATGGACGACCTCAAGAGCTTCCGGCAGCTGCTCAGCTCCACGGCAGGTCACCCCGAGTACGAGGCGCAGGGCACGCCCGGCGTCGAGGTCACGACCGGCCCGCTCGGGCAGGGCGTCGGCAACGCCGTCGGCTTCGCGCTCGCCGAGCGGATGCTGGCCGCGCGCTTCAACCGCGACGGCCACGAGCTCGTCGACCACCGTACCTACGCGATCGCCAGCGACGGCGACATGCAGGAGGGCGTCGGCTCCGAGGCCTCCTCGCTGGCCGGCCACCTCGGCCTCGGCCGGCTGACGGTCTTCTACGACGCCAACCACGTCCAGCTCGCCGGGCCGACCTCGATGGGCTTCAGCGAGGACGTCGCCGCGCGCTACCAGGCCTACGGCTGGCACGTCCAGAACCTCGGCGAGGACCTTTCGCTCGAGGCGCTCGACGGCGCGATCACCGCCGCGCAGGCGGAGGCGACGCGGCCGTCGCTGATCGTCCTGCGCACCCACATCGGCTTCGGCGCGCCGAACAAGCAGGACACCTTCAAGGCCCACGGCAGCCCGCTGGGCGAGGACGAGGTGCGCAGCACCAAGGAGGCCTACGGCTGGGACCCCGACGCCCAGTTCCTGGTGCCCGAGGAGGCCGGCGCGCACTTCCGCGAGGCGCTCGACCGCGGCGCGCGCGCCGAGGCGGAGTGGAATGAGCGAGCCGAGGCCTACCGCGCCGCCCACCCTGACCTGTGGGAGGCGCTCTCGCAGGTGATCGACGGGCGCCTGCCCGACGGCTGGGACGCGGACCTGCCGCGCTTCGACCCCGGCGACAAGCCGATCGCGACGCGCAAGGCCTCCGCGCAGGTGATCCAGTGGGCCGCGAAGGCGATTCCCCAGCTGGTCAGCGGCTCGGCCGACCTCGAGCCCTCGACCAACACCGAGATCGAGGACGGCGGCTCGGTGACCCGCGAGGACTTCGCCGGGCGCAACGTCCACTACGGCGTGCGCGAGCACGCGATGGCCGCCGCGGTCAACGCCCTCAACCTCCACGGTTTGAAGGCGTTCGGCTCGACGTTCTTCAACTTTGTCGACTACCACAAGCCCTCGGTGCGCCTCGCGGCGCTGATGGGCCTGCCGGTGATCCAGGTCTACACCCACGACTCGATCGGCCTCGGCGAGGACGGGCCGACACACCAGCCCGTCGAGCAGCTCGCGACGCTGCGCGCGACGCCCAACGTCAACGTCGTGCGCCCGGCCGACGCCAACGAGACCGCGCGCGCGTGGGCGTTCGCGCTCGCGCAGGAGGACGGCCCGTGCGCGCTCGTGCTCAGCCGCCAGGGGCTGCCGATCCTCGATCCCGACGCGATCCCGCCCGATGCGATCGAGCGCGGCGCCTACGTGCTGCGTGAGTCGTCGAAGGGAGATACTCCCGACGTGATCCTGATCGGGACCGGCTCCGAGGTCGCGATCTGCCTCGATGCCGCCGAGGCGCTCGAGGGCGACGGCATCGCGGCGCGGGTGGTCAGCATGCCCTGCTTCGACCGCTTCGCCGAGCAGGAGCCCGAGTACCGCGACGGCGTGCTGCCGCCCGCCTGCCGGGCGCGCATCTCGGTCGAGGCCGGCGCGACGCTCGGCTGGGATCGCTGGGTGACCGAGGACGGCGAGGCGATCGGCATGCACGGCTTCGGCGCGTCGGGACCGCAGCAGGAGCTGTACGAGCACTTCGGCTTCACGCCCGAGCGGGTGGCCGAACGAGCCAGAGCCGTCTTCGAGCGCGCCGGCGCGAGCGCGCGGGGCGGCTGAGAGGAGCGGGATGGGGGTCGCGGCAGAGGTCAACGAGCGTCTGGCGGCGCTGACCGAGGCGGGCACGGCGGTCTGGCTCGACCAGATCCGCCGCGGCATGATCGAGTCGGGTGAGCTGCAGCGGCTCGTCGACGAGGACTCGCTGCGCGGGGTGACCTCGAACCCCGCGATCTTCGAGAAGGCGATCCTCGGCTCCGAGGACTACGACGCCGACATCGAGCGACTCGCCCGCGAGGGACTCGACGCGACCGAGATCTACCTCGACCTGGCGATGAAGGACGTCCAGCTCGCCTGCGACGTGCTGCGCCCGGTGTGGGAGAAGCTCGAGGGGGCCGACGGCTTCGTCTCGCTCGAGGTCGAGCCCTCGGTCGCGCACGACAACGAGGCGACCCTCGAGCAGGCGCGCGACCTCTGGAAGGGCGTCGACCGGCCCAACGTGATGATCAAGATCCCGGGCACCGACGAGTGCCGCCAGGCGATCGAGGACGCGATCGCCGAGGGGATCAACGTGAACGTCACGCTGCTGTTCGGCGTCGAGGCCTACGAGGCCGTCGCCGAGCGCTTCATCCGCGGCCTCGAGCGCCGCCACGAGGCGGGCGAGTCGCTCGACGTGCACTCGGTCGCGAGCTTCTTCATCTCGCGCGTCGACTCCGAGGTCGACAAGCGGCTCGAGTCGCTCGAGCGCGAGGACCTCCAGGGCAGGGCGGCGATCGCCAACGCCCAGGCGGCCTACCAGAGCTTCAAGGCGATCTTCGGCGGCGAGCGCTTCGCTGCGCTGCGAGCGGCAGGCGCGCCGGTCCAGCGCCCGCTGTGGGCCTCGACCGGCGTCAAGGACCCCAAGTACCCCGAGACGATGTACGTCGACGGCCTGGTGGCCCCGCAGACCGTCAACACGATGTCGATGGCGACGCTCAACGCCGCCGCCGAGCGGGCCGAGATCGCCGGGGCGACCGCCGACGCCGACCCCACGGAAACGCTCAGGCAGCTGGCCGACGCGGGGATCGACATGAGCGCGGTCACGTCCAAGCTGCTCGACGACGGCATCGACAAGTTCGTCGAGCCCTTCGACGCGCTGATCGCCGGCGTGGAGTCGAGCAGGGAGGCTGCGGTCACGGGTCGGCCCGAGACGATCGAATCCTCGCTCCCGGACGAGCTCGAGCGCGCGATCGCCAGGCGCGTCGAGGCGGCCGCGGTCGAGGGCGTGACCCCGCGCATCTGGCGCAAGGACGAGTCGCTGTGGGGCGGTCCTCGCGACGAGGTCGGCGACCGGCTCGGCTGGCTGACGATCACAGAGCCGATGCTCGAGGCCGCCGGCGACCTGCGCGATTTCGCCGGGGTCGCGCTCGACGACGGCTTCCGGCACGCCGCGCTGCTGGGCATGGGTGGCTCGAGCCTCGGGCCCGAGGTGCTCCGCCAGAGCTTCGGCGAGCAGGCTGACGGCCTGCGGCTGCACGTGCTCGACTCCACCCACCCGGACGCCGTGCGGGCGCTGGAGGAGCGGATCGACCTCGAGCGCACGCTGTTCGTCGTCTCGTCGAAGTCGGGCGGGACGCTTGAGACGCTCTCGCACATGAAGCACTTCTACGAGCGCACCGGGTGCAACGGCGACCAGTTCGTCGCGGTGACGGACCCCGGCTCGTCGCTTGCGCAGCTGGCCCGCGAGCGCGGGTTTCGCGCGCTGTTCGAGAGCGATCCGAATATCGGCGGGCGTTACTCGGTGCTGTCGCACTTCGGGCTCGTGCCCGCGGCGCTGATGGGCATCGACGTCGAGCTGATGCTGCGCTCGGCGCAGGAGGCCGAGCAGAACTGCGCCGCCTTCGACGAGAGCTCGTCGAACTCGGGCCTGTGGCTGGGCTTGGCGATGGGCGAGCTCGCGCTGCAGGGCCGCGACAAGCTGACCTTCGTGGTCGCGGAGCCGATCGCGAGCTTCGGGATCTGGGTCGAGCAGCTGATCGCCGAGTCGACGGGCAAGGAGGGCAAGGGGATCCTGCCGGTCGCGGGCGAGCCGCTGGGCGAGCCCGACGTCTACGGCGACGATCGCGTCTTCGCCTACCTGCGTAACGGCGACCAGCCCGACGAGGACCTCGACGCCAAGCTCGAGGCGCTGCGTCGCGCGGGGCAACCGGTGATCACGCTGTCGGTGGCCGGCGCGGAGGAGCTGGGGCGGATCTTCTTCTTCGCCGAGTTCGCGACCGCGGTCGCCGGCTGGGTGCTGGGGATCAACGCGTTCGATCAGCCCAATGTCAAGGAGGCCAAGGACAACGTCGCGAACGTGCTCGAGGCCTCCGACCCGCCGGCCGTCGAGGAGGCCGGCGACGCCGAGCTGCGCGCGCTGCTGGCCGGCATCGGGCCGCCGAGCTACGTCGCGATCATGGCCTACGTGGCGCCGTCGGCCGAGCTCGACGCCGCGACCGACGAGCTGCGCGCCGTGATCCGCGACGCCACGCGCGCGACGACGACGTTCGGCTACGGGCCGCGCTTCCTGCACTCCACCGGCCAGTTCCACAAGGGCGGGCCGCCGACGGGGCGCTTCCTGCAGCTGGTCCACGAGGAGGCCGTCGACGTGCCGATCCCCGACGCGGACTACAGCTTCGGCGACCTGATCGCCGCGCAGGCGACGGGTGACGTGCTGACCCTGCGCGACCACGGCCTGCCGGTCGAGCGCGTGCGGCTGGAGGGCGAGCCGGCGGCGGCGGTGCGGGCGCTGACCGAGCGGGTGCGCTCGGTCCTCTGAACCCTGATTCGGGAAGCCGCAATCGCCCGCAGGCCGACCCGCGCCGAAGCCGGGCCCACCCTGTGCGCCGTGTCCCGTGTGGCCGCCCTCCTCGCCTCGGCGGCCGACAGGGTCGCCATGGCCGCCCCGGGCAATACCTCGGCACCCGGCTTCGAGCAGATACCGGGCGAGGGCTTTCGGCTCGAGCGAGCCGGCATCCAGGCAGAGGACTACGCCCTCGTCGACGGCCTCGCGCAGGACTTCCCACCGGCGAGCCTCACGGACGTGCTGGCCGACGCCGACCGACAGGTGATGCCCGTCGAGGGCCTGCTGGGCGGTCGTGCCCGCGGGTACGTGTGGAGCGATGACGACGACCGCACACGGCATTGGTTTCCCCAGGGCATCTCCGGTTCAGCCGACTCGAGCGAGAACGGCCTCGTGCACGGCCAAGAGGTCCATTGCGTGTCGTGGTACTCCAAGCGCGGCGAGGGCGCGCGCGTCACCTTCGTGCAGGCCGGACCCGGCGCGCCCTCGGGATACCGCCACGTGCTGCTTGTGCGTCCGCGCGCTGGCGGCGGCTTCGCGCTCGTAAGGGTTCACGCCGGCGGAATCGCCTGGGTGGGGCGCTTCGTGTACGTGGCCGACACCCGGCACGGCATCCGGGTGTTCGACACCGAGCGCATCCTGCGCGTGCCCGACCAAAGGCGCGACCAGGCGCGGCGCTACCGCTACATCCTGCCGCAGGTGGGGGCCTACGACAGCATCGGGGGCAGGTTGAGGTTCTCCTTCCTGTCGCTCGATCGATCGGCGCCGGCAACGCTGGTGGCGGGGGAGTACCGCAAGAGCGCCGGCGCGCGGATCGTGCAATGGCCGATCGACTTGGCCGGCGGCCTGTTGACCGCCGAGGGGGCGAGCGGCGCCTACCGCTCACCGGTGGACCGCCTGCAGGGCGCGACCACCGTGGGCGGCGAGCTGCTGGCCTCCTCGAGCCGCCGCGGTGGCCGACTCTACGCGGTCCGGTCCGGAGAGCGCGCGCGCAAGTACGTGTGGTGGCCGCGCCTGCCCGAGGACGTGTACCTGTCGGCGCGCACGGCCGAGATCTACTCGGTCACCGAGGATCCGGGCCGTCGGATCGTCTTCGGCGTGCCGCTGGCCCGCCTCGGCATCACTCTCTAAGCGGGGAGCACTTAGCTTCAGCCGGCGCGTTGCGGGCGCCTCACGACGCGCGTCGCTCGTCCGGCGTGGCCGGGAAGCGCTCGAGGACCCAGTCGAGGTCGGGGCGCTCGCGGCGGAACGATCGGCCGCCGACGGTCACGTAGTCGCCGGTGCGCGGGTTGATCGGCAGGTTGCGCTCGATCGGGTAGTACTCGTTGTGCTGGTCGATCAGCTCGTTGACCTCGTCGAAGCGCCACGACCGGGCCAGCTCGCGCCAGCGGCGGCGGAAGCCCTCGGGGTCGTGGCCGTGGGTGCGGCAGGCCTCGGCGTAGAGGTGGCCCAGGAGCCGCTGATGGCGCGCCAGCTCGGCGTCGATGTCGCGCAGCCGCTGCATGAAGCGGGGCATGACCGCGCCACGGATGTAGCGCTCGACCAGCCGGGGATCGGCGATGTCGCGCCGCTTCATGGCTCGCAGCGTAGAAAGCACGCCCCGAAGCGGCAGCGCACGAGCCTGCAGTCGGGGGGGCGCGGCCACCAGCCTCGCCTCCCCCTTCGGCCCCGTCCAACA
>JBPCPD010000019.1:0-5359 GCA_050999535.1 Thermoleophilaceae bacterium | reverse complement strand
GACCACCGAAAGGATCTTGGCTTCACCGGGTAGCCGTGCGGGTGCCCCGAAAGCGCCCACCCCGGTCGGCAACGAGCGATCGTCGCCGGCCGGGGCACTGCGCCGCGCCGGCTGACATCCCAGCGGCCGCTCGACTACCCTCCCCCGGCCGCTGATGAAGCTCTCCGTACCAAAGGAATCCGCCGACGGCGAGCGCAGGGTTGCGCTCGTGCCGGAGATGGCTGAGAAGCTGGCCGGCGGCGGAATCGAGGTCGTGCTCGAGCCGGGCGCCGGCGCGGCCTCGCACCAGCCCGACAGCGCCTACGAGGAGGCGGGCGTCACCGTGGCCGAGGGTCAGGGCTTGACCGGCGACGTCGTCGCCAAGGTGGCCCCGCCCAGCGCCGAGGAGATCTCCAAGCTGCGCGAGGGCAGCGTGCTGATCGGCTTTCTCGCGCCGCTGACCGACGGCGACACCGCTCGCGCCCTGGCCGACGCGCGCGTCACGAGCTTCGCGATGGAGGCGATCCCGCGGATCTCGCGCGCGCAGTCGATGGATGCGCTCTCCTCCCAGGCCACCGTCGGCGGCTACCGAGCCGCGCTGATCGCCGCCCAGGAGCTCGGGCGCTTCCTGCCGATGCTCACCACCGCCGCGGGCACGATCCGCCCGGCCAAGTTCCTGATCCTGGGCGCCGGCGTCGCGGGCCTGCAGGCGATCGCCACGTCGCGCCGC
Organism: Thermoleophilaceae bacterium; assembly: GCA_050999535.1. Lineage (GTDB taxonomy): Bacteria > Actinomycetota > Thermoleophilia > Solirubrobacterales > Thermoleophilaceae > JAAYBF01. Next base: position 4,650 of record JBPCPD010000019.1, on the reverse strand, counting down.
CTCGGCGCGGTCGTCTCGGCCTTCGACGTGCGCTCGGCGGTCGAGGAGCAGATCCAGTCGCTGGGAGCGAAGTTCGTCAAGCTCGACATCGGCCTCGAGGACGCCGAGGACGCCGGCGGCTACGCCCGCGCGCTGACCGAGGACGAGCAGAAGCGCCAGATCGAGGCGCTCGCCGACGTGATCGGCGGGATGGACGCCGTCATCTCCACCGCCGCCGTGCCCGGCCGCAAGGCGCCGACGTTGATCATCGAGGACGCCGTGCGTCAGATGAAGCCGGGCTCGGTCATCGTCGACCTCGCGGCCGAGACCGGCGGCAACTGCGAGCTGACCGAGGCCGGGCAGACCGTCGTCGCCCACGACGTGAAGATCGTCGGGCCCACCAACCTCGCCTCGTCGATGCCCGACCACGCCTCGCAGCTCTACGCCAAGAACGTCGCGTCGCTGCTGGGCTTGATGATCGACGAGGAGGGCAACCTCACGCTCGACTTCGACGACGACGTGATCGCCGGCGCCTGCATCACGCGCGACGGCGAGATCGTCCACGAGGGGGCCCAGAAGGCCGCCGCCTGATGGACCTGCTGACCGAGCTCACCATCCTCGTGCTCGCGGCCTTCGTCGGCTTCGAGGTCATCTCGAGGGTGCCGAACACGCTGCACACGCCGCTGATGTCGGCCACCAACGCGATCCACGGGATCGTGCTGCTCGGCGGGATCCTGGTCATCGGCTCTGCCGAGGGCGTGCTCAACAAGGTGATCCTGGTGATCGCGATCGCCTTCGGAACGATCAACGTGATCGGTGGCTTCCTGGTCACCGACCGGATGCTCGAGATGTTCAAGCAGCGGGCCAAGCCCGGAGACGGGGGCGAGAAGTGAGCTTCCTCCAAGATGCGGACTTCATCGGGCTGCTCTACCTCGTCGCCTTCGTCCTGTTCATCCTGGGCATGCGCCAGCTCACGAGCTTCACCACCGCCCGCCGCGGCAACAGGGTCGCCGCCGCCGGCATGGCGATCGCGGTGGTGGCGACGCTGCTGGACCAGAAGGTCGGCGACTACGGGCTGATCGCGCTCGGCATCGCCCTGGGCACGGTGGTCGGCGTGCCCGCGGCGCGCCAGGTGAAGATGACCGCCATGCCGCAGATGGTCGCGCTGTTCAACGGCGTCGGCGGCGGCGCGGTCGCGCTGATCTCCTGGGCCGAGTACCGCGACGAGCTCTCCGCCGGCGGCAACCCGGAGCTCGACACGCTGATCCCGATCCTGTTCGCGGCGATCATCGGCTCGATCTCCTTCTGGGGATCGAACATCGCCTTCGCCAAGCTGCAGGGGATCATTCCCGGCAAGCCCGTAGCCATCCCCGGCCAGCAGTTCCTCAACCTCGCGCTGCTGCTCGTCGCGGTCGGCGCGGCAGTCGCGATCGCCGCGGGAACGGAGTCCGCGGGCCTGTTCGTCCTCATCCTCGTCGCCGCCGCGGTGCTCGGCAACATGGTCGTGCTGCCGATCGGCGGGGCCGACATGCCGGTCGTGATCTCGCTGCTCAACGCGCTCACCGGCCTATCCGCGGCCGCGGCGGGCATCGCGCTGAACAACGTCGCGCTGATCGTCGCCGGCATCATCGTCGGCGCCTCGGGCACGATCCTCACCAACCTGATGGCCGCGGCCATGAACCGCTCGATCCCGAGTATCGTCGCCGGTGGCTTCGGCGGTGGCGCCGCGGCCACCTCTGGCGGCGGCGACGGGGAGGAGCGCCCGCACCGCTCGACCGACGCGGCCTCGGTCGCGCTGGCGCTCAGCCTCGCCGAGCGCGTCGTCGTCGCACCCGGCTACGGCCTGGCCGTGGCTCAGGCCCAGCACACGGTCCGTGAGCTCGCGGGTGAGCTCGAAAAGCGCGGCGTCGAGGTCAACTACGCGATCCATCCCGTCGCGGGGCGCATGCCGGGCCATATGAACGTCCTACTCGCCGAGGCCGACGTGCCTTACGAAGCGCTCAGGGAGATGGACGAGATCAACCCGGAGTTCGAGACCACCGATGTGACGCTCGTGATCGGCGCCAATGACGTCACAAACCCGGCGGCACGCGAGGACGAGGGCAGCCCGATCTACGGCATGCCGATCCTCAACGTCGACAAGTCGCAGTCGGTCGTGGTGCTCAAGCGCTCGATGAGCCCCGGCTTCGCGGGCATCGACAACCCGCTCTTCTACAACGACAACACCGAGCTGCTGTTCGGCGACGCGAAGAGCTCGGTCAACGACGTGCTCGCCGCGGTCAAGAACCTCTGAGGCCGGGTCCTATCCGCCGGCGCCACGACCGAGCGACCTGCGATCCGCTTGGCCGAGCGAGGTGCCTGGCTGACGCGCGAGATCGCTCGCGCCTGTAGCTTGCCAGTACCGCGCCCGTAGGCGATTGCCCTCCAGGACCGAGGAACCCCGACCGTGCAGCTCCACTCCCACCAAGACGCCCGTCCCGTGACGCGCACCGCCCTGCGCGCCGGCGTGGCGCTGGCGCTCTGCGCGGGCGCGCGCGCGATCCCCGCCGGCGCCCCCGCCCGACCCGGCGACCGCGAACGGGTACTGGAGATCGTCGGCGCACCCGCCGAGGGCGGCGGGGTCGTCTTCAAGCTGAGGGTCACGGGCAACTACCGGGCGCGGCCGTGCGCGGGGCGGATGCGGCTCACCTACCGCGCTGACGGCCTGCGGACGGTGCGACGGCTGACCGGGCTGAGCTCGCGCTGCCACTACCGGCGCACGATCGAGCTGCGGTTTCGCTCGGCTGAGCGCCTGCCGACGACGCTGCGCGTCTACCAGCGGTTCATGGGCAACAGGCGCTCCCCGGCCAGGCGGTCCAAGACGATCCGATCTCGGCGAGGCTCGTCGCGCCGCCGCGCTGAGCCGCACCGATCGCATGAGCGACCCCACCGGCGCCCATGACCTCGAGCCGGACCAGGTCGCCGACCTGCACGGCCGCGGCGAGGTCCAGCTGATCGACGTGCGCGAGCCCCACGAGCACGATGCCGGGCGCATCGCCGGCGCCCGCCACATCGAGCTGTCGCAGCTCTCCTCGGCCGCGGCCACGATCGACCGCGATCGGCCGGTGGTTTTCTACTGCCGCTCGGGACAGCGCTCGGGGTTGGCCGCCGAGGCGTTCCGCGCCAGTGGCTTCGACGCGCGCAACCTCACTGGCGGGCTGCTGGCCTGGGTCGAGCAGCGGCTGCCGCTCGTGCCCGAGGGCGGATCTGTCGCGTCCCACTGAGGGCCCGGCCCTGACCGGCGCTTCGCCGGTCAGGTGATCTCGGCCGCGGTGAGCTGGCGCCCGTAGGGGCCGCGGCCCGTCAGGCAGGTCGCGCCGCAGCGCGCGCCAAGCTTGAGTGCGGTCTCGACGGCCAGACCCTGCCCGAGTCCGAAGGTCAGGCCACCGGCGAAAGCGTCCCCGCAGCCGTAGGCGTCCTGGACCGCGCCCGGCGGCGCCGCGGGCGCATAGTGCCCGTCCTGCCCACCCGGTCGCTGCCAGGCACCACCCGCGGCGCCGGCGGTGCGGATCAGCAGGCGCGGCTCGGGATCGATCTGACCGCATTCGTAGCGCTCTCCGGCGTCGGACCCGCTGGCCAGCAGCGCGTCGAGCTCGACGCCCGCCTCGGCGAGCTTTCCCAGCGCGCGGGCACTGGCGACGAGCGTCTTCGCGGCGCGGGCGGCCCGCACGGCAGCGGCGTCGCCCGCGGTGAAGTAGACAGCGTCGGCCTGCGCGAGCTCGCCCCACGGCAGCGCGTCGTCACCCCTCGGCCCCAGCCGCGTTCCGATCACCGTGATCGTGCGCTCGCCGGCGGCGTCGAGGTGGACGAAGGCCCGGCGCTGGGGCTCGTCGCGCCAGGCGACGTGCATGCGCAGGCCCAGCGCCTCGAGCTCATCGTGAGCGCGGTGGCCGAGCTCGTCGTCGCCGAGCGCGGTGTAGAAGCCGGCCCGTTCGCCTGCCAGGCGCGCGAGCGCGACCGCCGTGACCGCCCCGCCACCCCCGGGAGCGGTGAAGACCTCGCTCGCGTGGACGATCTCGCCGGCAGCGGGCATCCGCTGCACTTGGGCGAACTCGACCCACTCGACATGGCCCACGGCAGCGACACGCACGGCGGCGGAGTCTCACAGCCGGCGCCCGCGAGCGCCAGGCCCCGGCGCGGTAGCGTCCGGCCGATGGACGACCGGCTGCGCGTCGACGGACAGCTGAGCATCCCGCTCGCCGAGATCGACCTGCGCGTCAGCCGCTCGTCGGGCCCCGGTGGTCAGCACGCCAACGTCACCGCCTCGCGCGTCCAGGCCGTCTTCGACGTCGACGGATCGCGCTCGCTGACCGATGCCCAGCGGGCGCGACTGCTGTCGCGGCTGGGTCCGCGCCCGTCGGCCGTGGCGCAGGACACCCGCAGCCAGGCGCGCAACCGCGAGCTGGCCCTGCAGCGCCTTGGTGAGCGCCTCGCCGCGGCGCTCGTGCGCCGCCCCCAGCGGCGGCGCACGAAGCCCTCACGGGCGGCGCGGGAACGACGGTTGGGCGGCAAGCGCCAACGCTCGGAGGTCAAGCGGACGCGCAAGCGCCCGCCACGTGAGGACTCGTAGCCCGGTACCTGCGTGACGGCCCTCAGTCGGCCGGCGGGGCGATCGCCCCGCCGCCGCCGGAC
>JBPCPD010000002.1:0-4918 GCA_050999535.1 Thermoleophilaceae bacterium | reverse complement strand
CGACCACGATGTCGAGCATCGAGCCGCGCGCGCAGCGCACGAGCTTGGCCTGGCCCTCGCCGACCGAGAAGTGCATGCCGCGCACGACGCCGCCGGCCGAGCGCGAGTGGTTGTCCTGGACGAATGCTTCGACGATGCCGAGCTCGGCGAGCGCGTTCGCGCGGTAGGTTGCGGCGAAGAAGCCGCGCGCGTCGCCGTGGACGGCCGGCTCGATCAGGACCGGGCCGTCGAGGCGGGTGGGGAGGGGTGCGCACGGGCGGGGAGGCTAGTCGCGGGCCGAGCGCGTCAGGCGAGCGGGTTCTCCAGCGGACCTCGCCGGGGGTGGAACTCCCCGTCGGCAATCAGTCGCCGACGCCCCTCCGCGTGAGCGCAGCGGCCGGCGGGCGCCAGATCGGCGGGGCTACTTGCCTCGGGGCGGACCCGAAGCTGCTTGGGCAGGGCCACATCGAAGCTCGTCATCCCGGGCGCGACCCAGCTCCGGGCCCGCTCCGCGGGCCGCTTCCTCGCGCTGCTGGCGCTCCTCGAGCAGCGCGACCCGCTGCGCCAGCACCTTCGACTGGTCGGCGAGCCGTGAGACGGCGATCGAGAAGTGCAGCAGCAGAACCAGCACGAAGCCGAACGCGACGAGGAACAGGGCGTTTGGCGGGTACGCGATCCCGATCGTGCTCGCGATCGTCTCCAGGCCGCCCTGCCAGACCGCGAGGCCCACCATGATCAGCGCGCTGAAGAGCCACAGCAGCGCGTAGCGCTCGAGCAGCCGTCGCTGGCGGACGAGCTCGAGGATCAGCAGCAGTAGGCCGGCGCTCGCGATGATCGCGACGACCTGAATCCGCGTCTCCATCGCTAGAGCCCGTGTCCGGCGGTGACCGGCGCTGCGTCGCCGGGCTCGACTATCGGACGCCGCCGGACGAGGCCGACGAATACCGCGAGCAGCACCTTGACCATGTAGTACGCCGGCTTGCCCGAGCGAATCGATGATCGGCCGCCGCCGCGTTCGAGCATGCGCACCGGCACCTCGCGCATCCGCAACCGGTGGAAGTGCAGCATCAGCACCGCCTCGACCTCCGGGTAGTCGTGGGGATAGTCGCGCGCAAACAGTGCGATGCCGCGCCGGTTGTAGAGGCGGAAGCCCGACGTCGGGTCGCTGACCCGCTGGCCGACGATCCGCGAGAGCAGGAACGCGAAGATGTGGATCCCGGTGCGGCGGCTGATCGGGGCCGGGTAGCCCTTGTCGGTCAGGAAGCGCGAGCCGCAGACGATGTCCACCTCGGGGCTCTCGTCCATGGTCCGAGCGAGCACCTCGATCTCCTCGGGCATGTGCTGCCCGTCACCGTCTACCTGGACCATCCGCTCGTAGCCGTTGTCGAGGGCGTAGATGAACCCGGCCTGCACCGCACCGCCGATTCCGAGGTTGAAGGGCAGGCGCAGAACGCCCGCTCCGGCGGCCGCGGCGATGCTGCCGGTCTCGTCGGTCGAGCCGTCGTCGACGACGAGCACGTCGTACGTCCGCGTGTGCTCGCGCAGCGCGTGAACGACCCCGTCGATCGTCTCGGCCTCGTTGTAGGCGGGGACGACGGCGACGTACGGATTGTGGGGGATCACAGCGTTATCAGCGCGTTCGAGAGGGCGAAGTTGCGCCTACGCGTGCGTAGACCTCATCGTGACGCTGCGCACAAGCCTGCCACGTAAAGGTCGCAGCATGGCGCAAGCCCCGGTCGCGCAGCCGCTCTCGCAGCTCGGACTCGCGCGTGACTCGGTCGATCGCGTGCGCGATCGACTCCGGCGACCGGGGATCCAGGCCGAGCGTCGCGGGTCCGGCGGTCTCTCCGAGCGCTCCCGTCTGCGAGGAGGCCACCGGGCAACCGCAGGCCATCGCTTCGAGCGGAGGCGAGCCGAAACCCTCGTAGAGAGACGGGAAGACGACCGCCTCGGCCGCGCGGTAGAGCGCGGGGAGCAGGTCCGACGGCAGGTAGCCCAGGTGACGGACGCGGCGCTCGACGCCAAGGCGCGCAGCCTGAGCGAGCAGCTGCGATTCCTGCGCGTAGCCCTGTCCGGTGAGAACCAGGTGCAGATCGTCCTGCTCGACCCGCGCGAGTGCCTCCACCAGTCTGGAGTGATTCTTGTGGGGCCACATGTTCGCCGGGTAGACGACGAACCGCTCGGGCAGCCGGGGTGCGAGCCGCTCGTCGGCTTCGCCACCGTGGGAGCCGAAGCGGCTGTGGTCGATGCCCCACGGAACCACCTCGACACGCGACGGATCGAGGCCCAGCAGCTCGACGAGCCGCTCTCGGGAGTGATTGCTCGGCGTGATCACCGCCTCGGCGCGCCGCGCCGCGCCGTCGTAGGCCCAGCGACGCCACAACCGCTCCGCGCGGGAGAACAGCTGTGGCAGCTCGTGGTGCTGCAGGTCGTGCACGGTCGTCACGAGGGGCACGCCGCGCGGCCGTGGCAGGGGCACGGTCAGGGGGTGATGCACGATGTCGAGGTCGGACGGGATGTCGCGCGCCGCCAATCGTGGCGCGAGCGCGGCGCCTGCCATCGCCAATGTCCTGGTCGCCGTGCCGTCGCCCGGCCGGTAGCCGCGGACCTCGTGCAGCTCGACCGGACCGCGCGCGAAGTCCCCGTATCCCGCGCTCACGTGGCGGTTCGCAAGCATGGTCAGCCGATCCGGCCCGTGGCCCCGCGCGAACTCCGCCAGCAGGCCCCGCACGGTCGACTCCGATCCCCCCATCCGCCCGGGAAAGAGCGTCAGGAGCGCGAAGCCGACGTGCACGCGAAGTGATGCTAGGGCCGGGATACTCTCCCCGAGTGCCCAGAGCTTTCATAACCGGGATCACTGGCCAGGACGGCTCGTTCCTCGCCGAGCAGCTGCTCGACCGCGGATACGAGGTCCACGGCCTCGTGCGCCGCTCGTCCTCGTTCAACACCGAGCGGATCGACCACCTCTATCGCGATCCCCACGGCGCGGAGGTCAAGCTGCTCCTCCACCACGGCGACCTCTCCGAGTCCTCCCGCCTGGTCCGGCTGGTGTACGAGATCCAGCCCGACGAGATCTACCACCTGGGCGCGCAATCGCACGTTCGGGTCTCGTTCGACATCCCCGAGTACACCAGCGACATCACCGGCATGGGCACGGTGCGGCTGCTGGAGGCGACCCGAGACGCGCAGGTTCAGACGCGCTTCTACCAGGCCTCCTCGAGCGAGATGTTCGGGTCCATGCCACCGCCGCAGAGCGAGTCGACCCCGTTTCACCCGCGCAGCCCCTACGCGGTCGCCAAGGTGGCCTCGTTCTGGATCGCCGTGAACTACCGCGAGTCCTACGGCATGCACATAAGCAATGGGATCCTCTTCAACCACGAGTCCGAGCGCCGGGGCGAGACCTTCGTCACCCGCAAGATCACCCGCGCGCTGGCGGCAATACACCTCGACCTGCAGGACAAGCTCTACCTCGGCAATCTCGACGCCAAGCGCGATTGGGGTTACGCGCCCGACTTCACCGACGCGATGTGGCGGATGCTCCAACGGGACGAGCCCGACGACTACGTGATCGCCACGGGCGAGATGTACTCCGTGCGTGACTTCCTCGACGCTGCCGCTCGCCACCTTGGCCTCGACTGGGAGCAGGTGGTCGAGATCGACCCGAAGTACTACCGCCCGGCCGAGGTCGACGCACTGCGCGGCGATGCCTCCAAGGCGCGTGAGCAGCTCGGCTGGCAGCCGACCGTCGGCTTCGCGGAGCTCGTGCGGATCATGGTCGACGCCGACGTTCGCGCGCTCGAGGATCGCCTCGCCGGCCGTGGCGTGAGGGCCGGCGACCGTGGCTGATCCGACTGGGTCCTTCTGGGCCGACAAGGCCGTCGTGGTCACGGGCGGTGCCGGGTTCCTCGGCCGCACGGTGGCGCGCGACGCGCGGGCGCTGGGGGCCGACGTGCGGGTGATCCGCTCCGCGGAGCTGGACCTGCGCGAAGCTCGAGCGGCGCGCGAGGCCGTCGACGGCGCCGAGATCGTGGTCCACCTCGCCGCGACTGTCGGCGGGATCGGCTTCAACCGCCGCAACCCGGCTCCACTCGTCTACGACAACCTCATGATGGCGACGAACGTCTTCGAGCAGAGCCGCCTGGCGGGCGTGACCAAGCTCGTGTCGGCGTGCACCGTCTGCGCCTACCCCAAGTTCGTCGAGTCGCCGTTCAGCGAGGAGGACCTCTGGGACGGCTACCCGGAGGAGTCCAATGCGCCGTATGGCCTGGCGAAGAAGATGATGCTCGTGCTCTCAAACGCCTATCGGCGGCAGTACGGCTTCGACTCGTGCGCGCCGATCATGGCGAACCTCTACGGGCCGGGCGACAACGTCGACCTCGAGGACTCCCACGTCATCGCCGCGATGATCCGCAAGTACGTGGAGGCGCGCGAGCGCGGCGAGGAGTCCGTGACCCTATGGGGCACGGGCAGACCCTCGCGCGAGTTCCTCTACGTCGACGACGCCGCGCGGGCACTGCTGCTGGCCGTTGAGCTGTTGCGATCCTCAGAGCCGGTGAACGTCGGCGTCGGGCGCGAGACCAGCATCCGCGAGCTGGCAGAGACGATTGCGCGGCTCGTCGGCTTCGAGGGTCGGACGACGTGGGACGCGTCGCGTCCCGATGGCCAACCGCGCCGCTCGCTCGACGTCTCGCGGGCGCACGACCTGCTCGGCTTCGAGGCGCGCGTGTCGCTCGAGCAGGGACTCGAGCGCACGATCGCCGCCTTCCGTGAGCAGCCCGCGGGCCGACCGGCCTAGGCGCGGCGGAGGTAGGCGTAGGGCTCTACGTAGGGAAGCGGCGCTCCGGGCAGCGGGCCGGGCTCGAACCCGACCTCGGCGAAGCGGGCGTCCCACCAACGGCGCCGACTCAGCGTCCGGTGCGTCACGTCTCACTCGAAGAAA
>JBPCPD010000204.1:0-5246 GCA_050999535.1 Thermoleophilaceae bacterium | reverse complement strand
TCTGGATTGCATCGAGACCGCCAACGCGTCCGTCTTCGCGGGGGTGCTCGCGGCAGCGTTGTTCGCCGCGCTCGCACCCACGGCACTCGCCCAGCAGCAGGGCGCGCCGCCGCCGGCCGCGACGGGCAGCGACGTGCCCACCACCTACTTCGGCCCGCCCGCCTCGGAGATCGACCGCGAGCTCGTCGGTCCCGTGCAGCTCCTGCGATCCGGCAAGCTCGACCGCAAGCGCGGCACGATCCGCCTGCCGATCTACCTCGGGCACATGCGCGACGGGCGCAACGTGTGGTACATCCTCACCGACACGACCGATCGCGACAACGCCGAGGCGCTCGGCCTCAACCACTCGGCCAAGCTCGCCTACTCGCAAATCGGCAGCGCGGTGCGCAGCGGCGAGCTGGACCGCCGGGCGGGGCTGGTCTTCGACGCAGGGACGGTCGATTTCCGACCCGGGCGCACGCTGCAGGCGGGGCCGAAAGACAAGCCGTTCCCCCCCGCAGTCGCGGTCCCCGGCTCGACCGCCGACGCCGCGTACTCCCCTCTGGTGCGGATCAGCAACGCGGGCGGGCAGATCTACAACGCCCCCGTGATCGCCTTCGACAAGAGCGCCGCGGAGATTCGCGCCTGCAGCGGCAACGTCAACCACAGCCTCGTCCACGATCGCGTCCAGAAGATCTGCCCCGGGGCCAACGGTGGCGGCACGGTGACGATCAAGCTGACGACGATCTTCAGCTTCGGCCGCCCGGCGCAGTACATGAGCATGGAGGCGTCAGACCCGATGGTCGCCACGCTGGACAAGGGGACGTTCGCGCCCGCTCTGGCCGACGTGCCCGTCGGGCGCGACGACGGCGCGTTCAGCGCCATCGAGCGGCTGTTCGTGATGATCAACGGCCCCACCGGCCGCCGCAACCCACAGCGCCAGGGACTCAACAGCGCTCTGCTCGATCACCTCGACCCGCTCCACGTCATCGGCGGGATCCCGACGATCGCGCTCGACTACAGTCCGATGTGGGACATCAACCTCGGCCAGTGGACTCCGAACGCCGTCAAGAGCGGCTACCGATCGAGGCTGATCGACGAGTTCCAGCTGCTGGGCTTCGTGCGGCGAGGATTCATCACCGGCCCCGGCGGAGCGCGATACGGCTCCGTCGGCATCCGCGTCAACTGCCCGATCGTGCACCGGTTCTTGTAGCGATCGGTGCCGCGCTGGGCGGGGTGGTCATCACGAGTTCACCTGGCTGGCCGAGGCCGCCGAGAGGCGACCTGACCACGTCAGGCCCCCTGTCCGACACTGCGCATGAGCCCGCCGTCCATCACGTACTCCGCTCCCGCGACGTAGTCCGCGTCGCTGGAGGCGAGGAACAGCGCGAGCTTGGCGATCTCCTCGGGCCGCGCGGCACGCTTGAGCGGGATGCTCAGCACCTGCTGCTCGAGGAGCTTGGGGTCGTCGATCGCCGCCTGGTTGACCGGCGTGAGCACCATGCCGGGAGCGAGGCTGTTGACGTTGATCGCGTCCGGCGCGACCTCGATCGCCAGCGTTCGCGTCAGCATCACGAGCTTCGAGTCCACCAGTATCGCCCAGAAGACGACGTAAGGAACACGACGATCGTTGAAGTCGCGCGGTCGGCGAGCCGCGGCATGACGCGGTGGCGACCAGCGTCCGATGCCAGGTTCCAAACCAACCCTGGTAACGTCACGCCGCGCCGGACCCGCCGCCGCCGATGCCTACCTCCGCACAGATCGTGGGGCGCCTCCCGCCCACCGCCCTCCTGGATCTCCGACGCCTGGCCATGCTCGCGGAGGTCGCGCGCCGCGGCAGCTTCTCCGGGGCGGCCGAGGCCATGTGCTTCACGCCCTCGGCGGTGTCCCAGCAGATGTCCGCGCTGGCCCGGGACCTCGGCGTCGTCCTGTTCGAGCGCACGCCGCAAGGGATGCGCCTGACGGAGTCCGCCGACGCCCTCGTCGCGCACGCACAGGCGGTCTTCGCCCGGCTCGGCGAGGCGCAGTCCGAGCTGGAGGCCATCGCCGGCGGGGTACGCGGCCGTCTTCGGTTCGGCTCGTTCCCGACCGCGACCATGGCCTTCGGCGCCCAGGTCATGGAGACCTTCCGTGATCGCTATACGGGCGTGGAGCTGCGCTTCGCCGACGGCGAGCCGTACGAGAGCGTCGCGCGCCTGAAGGAGCGCGAGCTCGACCTCGCGGTGCTCTTCGACTTCGACCACTGGACGGCCGCCACCGACTACGACGGCCGGGCGGTCTGCGCCGACGGCGACATCGACTGCGTCGAGCTGTTCGACGACCCCTGCTACGTGGTCCTGCCCCGCGAGCACCCGCTGGCGGCGGCCAGGCGCGTGGAGCTGTCCGATCTCGCGGGCCAACGCGTCGTGGGCAGCCCGGCGGAGTGCTCGCCGTGGGGTCTGGATCTCCGCGAGCTCTGCTCGCGAGCGCGGATCGAAGCCGAGTTCGAGTCGTGCTACCGCACGAGCGACTTCGGGACGCTGCAGGCGATCGTCGCCACCGGCCGCGGGGTCACGCTGGTTCCCGAGCTCGCGCTGTCGACGCTCCAGCCGGGAGTCGTCGCGCGCCCGCTCCAGGGCGGGCCGGTGCGTCACGTACGCCTTGCCACGCTGGCGAACGTCGTACCGTCGCCGGCCTGCCGGGCGATGGCGGGCGTGGTGCGCGAGCTCACCGCCCACCGGCGCGCACCTCAGGCCCCCGCTCTGGCGGTCGTCGGCAGGTAGAAGCGCACGCTGGATCCGCGCGGCAGTGCGGTGGCCCCCAGCGCACCGCCGTGGGCCTCGACGATCGTCCGCGCGATCAAGAGTCCCCGACCGTTCGGCCTCGCCGGCCAGAGCGCGTCGATCGGCACATCATGTCGCTCCTCGGGCAGTCGGGCGCCGCAGTCGTCGACTCGAACCTGCACTCGGCGATCACGACGCGGAGGTCGACGCAGCGCTGATCGGCCTTCGCGCGCATCGCATGTGACCACTGCTCGAGCAGCGGGCCGATCTGCAACGGCCGCTCGCTCGGCGCTCCGCAGCGCGTCTCGCCTGAACGCGCCTGCTCGTCGAGGAGATCGCCGAGCAACTGCACGTGGGGCAGCATCTGATCCACGATTCCCCTATCCATCCTCGCGTCCACTACACCGTCGCGCAGGCCCTCCACGATCAGCCGCACCACGGAGAGCGAGTTGCGCACGTCGTGCAGCCGCGGTGCCTCCGCTTGGTGAGCGTGATCGGCGGGAGCAGTCGACACCGCTGGCGATCTTGCTGCATCCCCGGGCGACCGCAAACGAGGATCGCTACCGAGCGCCGTAAGCGCCGCTAACCACCGGTCAGAGGCCCGCGAGGAAGCCGAAGAGGATCGCCATTTCAGAAGTGCGAAAGTCGAGTTACGAGAGCGACAAGCAACGTCGCTCACGCGGCGAACGCAGCGGCCTCGGCGCCCGTGAGCACGAGCTGCGGCGCGGGGCCCCGCAGCGCCCGTGCGCCTAGCTCGGCTGCCGGGAGCTCGCCGGTCGCGGCGACGAGCACGACGTTGCCGCCCTGGCGGCCGCGCAGCACCTTCCTCGGGGCGACCACGGCGACGTGCGCGAAGGTGTCGGCGAGGACCCGCGCGAGGGCGCGCGCGGCCGGCAGCGGCGGCTCGTCGATGACGTTGGCCGCGAAGAGCCCGCCGGGGCGCAACACGCGCCGCGCGTGGCTCATCGCCTGTGGCGTGACGAGATGCCCCGGCACCTCGGTGCCGCGGAAGCAGTCGAGCACGAGGAGGTCGGCGGAGCCGGCCGAGCGCCGCTCGAGCACGAGGCCCGCGTCGGCGACCCTCACCCTGAGGTCGCGGCCGGTCACCAGGCCGACGTGCTCGCGGGCGAGGTCGAGCAGCCCGGGGCAGATCTCGGCGACGGTCTGGCGCGAGCCGGGTCGCGTGTGGGCGACGTAGCGCGGCAGCGTGAAGCCGCCGCCACCGAGGTGCAGCGCGACGATCGGCCGCCCCGGCGGCGCCACGACGTCGACGAGGTCGCCGAGGCGGCGGACGTAGGCGAACTCCAGGTGGCCGGGGTCGCGTAGGTCGACGAACGAGCAGTCCTGCCCGTCGAGGCGCAGCAGTACCCGCCACGGTCGCCCGCGCTCCGGGACGGCCTCGGCCGGGCCGAAAAGCGTCAGGACGACCGCCGGGCTCGGGGCGTCGGGCGTCAGGGCCTCGCGCCGCACCCGGGCCGTCCGGCGCCGCGTCCGCGCCGCGGCGGCGCCAGCCACTCGCGCAATCGGGCGTAGACCGCCGGGTGATTGAGCAGGTCGAAGTGCGTCAGGCCCGGGAAGTGCGCGGCGTCGTCGAAGGCCAGGGGCGTGCGCCGCGCACTGGCGCCGCTGCCGTTCGCGCTCGAGAGCGGCACGAGCACGTCGCCCAGGAGCCGGCCGAGCAGGTGGTCCTGCGTCGCACCGAGGTTCGAGGAGACGCAGTAGTGCTGCGCGCTCGCGAGGTGGTGCACGTCGCGCGCGGTGTCGCGCCCGAGCGCGTCGGGGTCGGTCTGGCCCCAGTCCTCGCGCACCAGCGCGCCGTAACGCAGATCCTTCACCCCGGCGGCGCGGAGGTTGATGACCCGGGCGAGGGGCGCGGTCTCGGGGAGCTTGCCCAGCGCCCAGGTCGCGCGGTTGGTCGCGCGCTCCAGCGGGGCGCCGAGGAACGGGGAGCCGAGGCCGACGACGTCGGCGACGTGCCGGAGCCAGTCGGCCTCGCCGAGCTGGGAGTGGTGGAGCGCGGAGCGGATGACCATCCCGCCCATCGAGTGCCCGACGAGCGCGAGCGACGCGACCGGCACGGGCCACGCGCCGACCAGGTCGCCGAGCAGCGCGGCGAGCTCCTCGCCGCTCTCGAAGATGTGGCGCCCGGAGTTGAAGCGCAGCGTCACCGCCGTCAGCCCGAGATCGCGCTCGAGCAGTGTCCCGTAGCTGGCGGGCAGCGCGCGGCCGTGGGCGTGCTCGCGCCGGTGCCACGACCGCTCGGTCTCTCCGAGTCCGTGCACCAGCACGACCACATGCGGGCCGGCGGCCGGGAAGGCGGCGGTGAGCGCGCCGCGCCGCAGGGGCACGTCGCCTCCGGCGGACCGCACGGCCATGGCGGAGGAGAGTGCCCGGTGGCGCGCGTGGAGCGTGTCGCCGAAGGCGCCGTTGAGCGCGCCGATCAGCGCGCCGCCGCGCGGGGTCGCCGCCAGGGACGGGGCGTCAGCCGCACGCCGGGCGGCGACG
>JBPCPD010000180.1:0-7848 GCA_050999535.1 Thermoleophilaceae bacterium | reverse complement strand
ACGACGTGCGCGCCTCGCGGGCCGTGCGCGACCGCGTCGAAGCCGCCGGCGGCAGCGCGCACGTCAAACGCGTCGGCCACGCCTTCTTCAAGACACGCATGCGCGACGAGGGTGCGGCCTTCGGCGGCGAGGTCTCGGGCCACTCCTACCTTCGTGGCTTCTACTGCGCCGACTCGGGCACGCTGCCCGCGCTGCTGATCCTCGAGCTGCTCGGCCGCCGCGGCCAGACGCTCGCGGAGCTGCTCGCACCGCTGCGCGAGCGCTACTTCATCTCGGGCGAGATCAACTCCGAGGTCGCCGACCAGGACGCCAAGATGGCCGAGCTCGCCGAGCACCACCCCGACGCGCAGGTGGGCTGGCTCGACGGCGTCTCGGTCGACTACGAGGACTGGCACTTCAACGTGCGCGCGTCGAACACCGAGCCGCTGCTGCGCCTGTGCCTCGAGTCGCTGGTCTCGGCGGAGCACATGGAGCGCAAGCGCGACGAGGTGCTGGCGCTGATCCGCGCCTGAGCGAGGTGCTCGGCCACGCCGGCCCGCGGATCGCCGTAGCCTGCCGGAATCCCGCGCCCGCTCTCGATCGGACTGCTGACCCCCTGCTACTGGCCCGAGGTCCGCCGCGGTACGGAGCGCTTCACCCACGACCTGGCGAGCGGGCTGGCGCTCGACGGTCACCGCGCGCGGATCATCACCACGCACCCGGGGCGATGGAGCCATTGCACCGAGAACGGTCTCGCGATCGTTCGGCTGCCCCGCCCGCCCGAGTCCGCGCTGACACGCCGCGGCTTCGAGCGCTACATCGGCCACGCCCCCTTGTCCTACGCGACGCTGCGGTGGACCAGGCCCGACGTGGCGCAGGCGATGTATGCGACCGACGCGATCGCCGCGGCGCGCTACGCACGGGCCAGCGGCCGGCCCTCGATCTACTCCTACATGGGCATCCCCGAGGACTGGTGGGTGCGCCGGCGGCGGCTACGGATGCGGATGACCGGCAGGGCGGTGCAGCGCTGCGACGCGGTCGTCGCGCTGAGCCGGGCGGCGGCCGCTGCGTTCGGCTCGACCTTCGGGGTCGAGGCGCGCGTGATCGCCCCCGGGGTCGACCTGGCCGCGTTCACCCCGGGCGGCGAGCGCGCCCCCGAGCCGACGATCTTCTGCCCCGCCGCGATCGCGGAGCCGGCGAAGCAGGTGCCCGAGCTGCTCAGGGCCTTTGCGCGGGTGCGCCGGATCCGTCCCGACGCGCGACTGGTGCTCTCCCGCCCCGCCGACCCGGCGCTCGCCGCGAGCGTGCTGGCCGATGCGCCCGGGGTCACGCTCGCCGACGTCGATGACCGCGCCAGGCTCCGCGACGCCTACCGGCGCGCGTGGGTGACGGCCCTGCCGAGCGTCGGCGAGGCCTTCGGGCTCGTGCTCGTGGAGTCGCTGGCCTGCGGCACCCCGGTGCTCGGACGTGCGCGCGGCGGGATCCCGGACATCATCGACCGCGACACGGTCGGGGCCCTGTTCGAGGGCGACGAGGAGGCCCTGGCCCGCGCGCTGCTGTCGACCCTCGACCTGCATGCGGACCCCGGGACGGCACGGGCCTGCCGTGAGCGCGCCGCGGACTTCTCGACCGTGAGCTGCGTGCGCGCCTACGAATCCCTCTACCGCGAGCTGCTGGCCGACTGCTGAGCCGCCGTCGCCCGCCTCCATGCCGCCGGGCCCACCTCTATGCCGCCCGCGTGGCGACCGCTCATGCGCAAGGTGCCGCAGCCGAGGCTCACCGCTGACCGGGAGGCTCGGCCTCGATCAAGGCTCACCGCTGACCGGGAGCCTCGGCCCCGATCAGCTCCTCGATCGCGGTCACAAAGGTCCGGGCGTCGGCGACCTGCTCGATGCTGCGCTGGTGCGCGAACGTCCAGCCCTTGTAGTCGGCGCCCTCGCGCTCCTCCTGCAGCGTCTGCGCGCGCTCGACGAGCTCGGCGTCCAGCCGGCCGGTATCGGCGAACAGCTCGCGCACAAGCAGCCAGTGACCCGTGTGCCTGCGCGCGACCCTGCCCTCCTCGCTGAGCGCGGCGCGGCCGGCGTAGAAGGCCGCGTAGTAGGCGGTGCTCGCCAGCGGCGAGCTGTGCAGCTCCTGGTCCAACATGACCTCTGCCGTGGCGAGATAGCCACGAGCCATGTCAAGCCACTTCAGGGACCGCGTCAGCACGCCGCCCGGCCCGACGCGCTGTGGGAGCTCATGCGCCTCCAAGGGCTCGAGCGTGCGCTCGCCCCCCCACAGCGCGATCCGGTCGCGCTCGACCTCGCGCAGGAAGAGCGACTCGATCGCAGCATCCTCCGCGAGGCATCGCGGATCGGTCACGTGGGTCGAGAACGCGAACGGGTCGCCGCCGTTCGCCCCCGCCGCCTCGTACACGGCATGCGATGCACGATCGGCCAGGGGCTTGCGGTCGGTCACGACCACCAGCAGGTCGATGTCGGAGTCCTCGTCCGGGCGCTCGCCGCGGGCACGCGAGCCGTAGAGCCAGACCGCCAGCAGCTCCTCGCCCAGCTCCGCCTCGAGTGCCCCCAGCGAGCGCTCGAGAGCCTGCCGCTCGTCGGTCGTGAGGCTGGCCTGCTCGAGCGTGGCCACGGCACGAATCTAGCGCGCTGCGGGGCCGAGCCAGCGGCATGTGTAGGATGTGCGCATGTTGAGCGAGCGGCTGCAGATCCTGATCACACCGGTTCAGCGGCGCCGGCTCGAGGCCGAGGCTCGGGCGCGCTCGGTGTCGGTCGGGAGCCTCGTGCGCGATGCGGTCGACGGTCGCTACGGAGGCGCACCGGCGGCCGACCGCCTGCGGGCCCTCGAGCAGATCCGCGCGATGGACGCGACGCTGCCGGGCGACCCCGCGGACCTCGACCGCCTGATCGACCAGGGACGATCCGAGGATGCCATACGGGGGCTCGCGCCCGCGCCTGGCGCGCCGGCCTGCGCTTGATCGCGCTGGTGCACCACGCGTTCAAGGGCCAGGTCCGCGAGTGACCTTTTTGCTCGATGCGAACGTGCTGGTCTACAGCGCCGAGCGCGGAAGCGACCGCGGCGAGGACTGCGCACGCATCCTCGATGCGGTCATCCGCGACGGCGCCCCCGGCGGCACCTCGCCCGCGGTGCTCGAAGAGGTCTGGGACCTCGAGCGCCGCCGGCGCCTGGCGGGCCTCGAGGGGCTGACCGAGCGCCTGTACCGCGGGCTCGGCCCGCTGCTTCCGATCACCGACGCCGTGTTCGCGCTCGCGTTGAAGCTCGACGCGCCCGCTGCCGGCACGAACGATCGCATCCACCTCGCGACGTGCCTGGTCAACGACATCGGGCTGATCGTCTCCGCCGACCGGGGCCTCGACGGGGCCGAGGGAGTCCAGCGGGTGGAGCCTTCGGACCGGCGCGCGGTCGACCGGATGCTGGCTGGATGACCGCCTCGCCCGATCCCTTCGCCAGCGCGCTGTAGGGTCACCGCCCGCATGCCCGAGCCGTCCCAGACCGATCCCTTTGCGCCCGCCGCAGCGGCCGGCATCCACCGCATCGCCATCCCGACCCCGTTCGCGGTCGGCACCGTCAACGTGTACCTGATCGAGGACGAGCCGCTGACGCTCGTCGACGCCGGGCCCAACTCGGGCACCTCGTTCGACGCCCTCGAGCGCGGCGTCGGGGAGCTCGGGCACACGCTCGACGAGATCGAGCTGGTGATCCTCACCCACCAGCACATCGACCACCTCGGCCTGGTCGGCCTGGTGGCGGCGCGCTCGGGCGCCGAGGTCGCGGCGATCGACGTGGCCGTGCCGTTCGTCGAGCGCTTCTCGGACGAGTGGGAGGCCGGCGACGCCTTCGCCGGCGGGCTCATGCTCCGGCACGGGATCCCGGGCGACATCGTCAGCGCGCTTCAGTCGGTCTCGCGCGCGTTCCGCTCCTGGGGCGCTCCGGCGACGATCACCCGCGTGCTGCACGACGGCGACCGCCTCGCGCTGCGCGACCGCAGCTTCGAGGTGCTCCACCGCCCCGGCCACAGCCCGACGGACACCGTCTTCCACGACGCCGAGCGCCGCCAGCTGATCGCCGCCGACCACCTGCTCGCGACCATCTCGTCCAACCCGCTGATCATCCGCCCCCCCGACGGCACGAGCGAGCGGCCCCGTGTCCTGCCGACCTACATCGAGTCGCTGCGCCGCACGCGCGAGCTCGACCTCGAGCTGGTGCTGCCCGGCCACGGCGACCCGGTCACCGACCATCGCGCGCTGATCGACGAGCGCTTCGCGATGCACCGCCGGCGCGCCGAGAAGCTGCACGGGCTGATCGTCGAGCGCCCGCGCACGGCCTACGAGCTGGCCCAGGCGTTATGGGGCAACATCGCCGTCACGCAGGCGTTCCTGACGCTCAGCGAGGTGCTCGGTCACGCCGACATCCTGCTCGAGGAGGGGCGGGTGGCGGAGGTCGAGCGCGACGGCGTCACCCACTTCGAGGCGGTCGGCGAGCCCGCCGGCCCCGCTGCGTGAGCACGAGCCGGGGGCTCCCGCGCGATCAGCGCCGTGACGTAGAGTCTCGGCGAGCGGGCCGCGTCAGCGGACCGGGCGCGGCCGGCAGCCGGTCGCGGCGGCCAGCGCCTCACAGACCATCGTCATCCGCTCGGGCCCCAAGCGCGTGATCCGCCGCGTGCACAGAGAGCCACGGATCGGTTGCGGGTTGTCGAGCGTCAAGGCGCACGCTGACGGCATCCCGTCGCTTGATCCAGGGGAACCTCGTAGGTATGCCGCGGACGCTCCGCGTCGCCGGGACTCCGAGAAAGCGATTGAGAACGGGCAGCGCCTCATCACGCGTGAGGATGAGGTAGGGCCTGGGGCCGGTGGTCGGGTGCTCGTACCACCAGACCTCGCCGCGGCTCACCACGGATCGAAGCCGGCAGCGCGCTCCTCGGCAGCGAGGCTGCGCATCGTCTCCCGGTTCGCGTGCTCGGCTGCCTCCGAGAGGTCTCCCCATTCGTCGGGAACTCCCTGGGGGGTGCGCCGGTAACCCTCAGCGATCGTCTCACCGATCTGACGCTCACGGTCCTCTTCGAGCGCCTGCCAGAGCAGCTTCCGGATCAGAGCGGATCGGGATGCGCCACGGCTGGCGGCCGACCGGTCCAGCACCTGCAGCAGCTCGTCGCTGAGCTGGACCATCGTCTGCGTGCGAGCCATAGGGCAACGCTAGCGCTACGGCCGGCGGCTTCGTCAGGCGACCGAGCGCGGCCGGCCCGAGCGGCGGCGGCCCGGGTGCAGGGTCAGGCGTCCGGCGGTGTGACGGGCGTCTCGTCGCGGGCCTTGATCAGCGCGCGCAGGCGCTTGTCCCGTCGACGGCGCTGCCGGCGCGAGAGCGAAGCATCCGGCTCTGAGCGGCCGAGCTCGGGACGGAAACGTGCCTCCTCGATGGCGGCGCGCCGCAGCCCTTCCCAGAGCTTGGCCTCCTCTACGTCGCCGCGGTCGACGGCGAGGGCGTACGACTCGATCGCGAGCAGGTAGTTCTCGGCGAGCCCCTCGTCGCTGTTGACGGGCACCCGCTCGGGCTCGGGCTGGGACTCGGGCTGGGGCTGTCCGTTCTCAGCCCGCTCGGGGTCACCCAGCTCGGCGGGACGCGGCTCCGGCGGCGTCGGATCGCCGGCGGCGATCTCGGCGCGGTGGCGCGTCACCTCGCCCTCGAGCGGCGAAGCCTCCAGTCGGCGCACGCTGCTCGGCCCCGGGCCACGCGCCGCGGGCCCCCCGCGGGCGAGCAGCGATCGTAGCGTGTCAGCCTAGCTGGTCGCCAACGAGGGCAGGTCGTCGAGCTCGTCGGCCATGGTCGTGATCGACTCGTAGAGGCGTGCGGAGATCGCACGCGATTCGGCGAGGATCGCGCCGCGCCGCGCCAGTGCGTCGCGCTCGATGCTCGCCGCGCTCGCACCCGCAGCCTCGACGATGGAGAGGACCTGGTCGCGAACCATCGCGCCCGAGCGAGCCCCCACGCCGGCAGCCTCGAGCGAGACTGGATCCGACCGACGTGCGATGTCAGCCTCGGCGGTTGAGATCAGCGGCGAGCTTATCGGCTTCGTGGCGCAGGCTGCTCACGAGGCCGCCGAGCTGGCCCTCCACCGCGTCGACGCGCTCGAGCAGCCTGGCCACCGAGCTGTGCGCCTGCCGACGAACCTCCTCGGCCTCGCGCAGGGCGCCCCCCTCGATCTCGTCGGCGCGCGCCTGCGCGGCCTCGACGATCGACTGCACGTGCTCGGCGACGATCGCCCCGACGCGATCGGCGGTCTCGACGGCGTGGACGAGCCTGTCGCCCTCTGCGGACGGCTGATCGGCGCTCACAGCGTGCCTCTGCCTCTTCCCTTGGAGCGGGGCTGGCGGAGTGGCAGCCTATCACCGGCTTGGGCTGTGGGCGGCGGTGCACGGCGGCTCGGCGGCGCGAGCGCTCGGTCGGCGGTCAGAGGTCGAGGACGAGCCGCAGCGCCTCGTCTACCGCGAGCTGCTCGTCGAGGGAAAGGTGGTCGACGCGCTCGCCGATCCAGGCGACGTCGAGCGCGCCGACCTGCCCACGCGGCCACCGCGGATCTCCACTGTTGATCGTTCGTGGACGAGCAGCGGCGTGATTGCCGAGACATCCCAGAAGCGCAAGCTCAGCGGCCCGCTGCGCTCGTCGAGCAGGGCTTGCGTCAGTCCCGGCCCAGCCATTCGAGGGGGCTCCACGTCGAGGATCTCCGGTGGCAGATCGATCGAACCGGGACGCACGATTCCCTCTCGCTCGAGCTCTGCGAGATCGCCGGCCGTGTCGACCGGCACGATCTTCGCCACGGGACGGCCGCGCTCGGTGACGAGCACCTCGGAGCCCGCCCGCACCCGGGCGAGATACTCACTGAGGCGGGCCTTCAACTCTGCGACGCCTGCGGTCGTCATGACTATGGTGACCATAGCTCGTGGTAGAAGAAGTCGAGGTCAAGGCTGACACGGTGCGCGATGTGCACCGCGAGAGCGGTCCCGCCGCCGAGGTACAGCGGCGAGCTCAGGGACGCACTGACCTCGTAGCGCCGCCGAAGTGAACGCTTCGTAGTCACCCGCGGCCAACCGGCGCGCGGTTGGCGGTGTAGGCACGTCGCCGGCACCCAGCACAATCAGCATGATGAGGCTTGAGCGATGATCGACCTGCACTGCCACATCCTCAGCGCAATCGACGACGGGTCCGCCGATGACGCCGAGGCGCTTCGGCTCGCCGAGGGGCTCGTCGCCGACGGGGTCACGACCGTCGCCGCCACCCCACACCTGCGGTCCGACCACCCCGCCGTTCGGGTCGGCGAACTGGCCGCAAGATGCGAGGCGCTCGCCTCCGACCTGGCCGCGGCGGGCATACCGCTGGCGGTCGCCCCGGGAGCCGAGGTGGATCTGCTGTGGGCGATCGACGCGTCGGAGGAGGACCTCCGGCTCGCGTCGCTCGGCCAGACGGGGCGCTACCTGCTCCTGGAGACCCCGTACGGGCCACTTACGAGCACCTTCGAGGCGCTCGTGTTCGAGCACGTGATGCTGGCCGGGCTCACGGTGCTGCTCGCCCATCCCGAGCGCAGCCCCTCGTTTCAGCAGGACCCCCAGCGCCTGGCCCAGCTGACCCGCCAAGGAGTCCTGCTGCAGGTCACCGCGCCGGCGCTGCTCACGCGCAGGCCTCGCTCCGCGTCGCGAAAGCTCGCAATGGCGCTGCTGGGCGACGGCCTCGTACATTGCCTCGCCTCGGACGCCCATGGCGGGCCGGGGGGGGGGGAGAGCAAAAGCCCCCCCCCCCCGCCCCCCCCCCCCCCCCCCCCCAGCCCAAAAAACAAAAAGACAAACCCACTCGGGGCAG
>JBPCPD010000165.1:0-4135 GCA_050999535.1 Thermoleophilaceae bacterium | reverse complement strand
GCATTCGTCCAGGACAACCACTCGCGCTCGGCCGGCGGCGTCGTGCGCGGCATGCACTTCTCGGTCGGCGAGGGCCAGGCCAAGCTCGTGCGCTGCGCGCGCGGCTCGATGCTCGACATCGTGGTCGACATCCGGCGCGGCTCGCCCACGTTCGGCCAGTGGGAGGCGATCGAGCTCGACGACGTCGCGCTGCGGATGCTCTACGTGCCGGTCGGCTTCGCCCACGGCTTCTGCGTCACGAGCGAGATCGCCGATGTCACCTACAAGCTCTCCTCCTACTACGACGGCGCGCTCGAGCAGGGCTTCGCCTACGACGATCCCGACGTCGGAATCGAGTGGCCGGTCACCGAGCCGTCGGTCTCGCAGCGCGACCGCGCGGCGCCGCGGCTCGCGGAGATCGAGGGCGGGCTGCCGTTCATGTAGCCATCTGCGCTGATATGGTGGCTACATGATCGAGGTCGGCGTACGGGACTTCAAGAATGGTGCGAGCGGCTACCTGGAGCGCGTCGAAGCGGGCGAGGTGATCACCGTGACCCGCCGCGGCAAGCCCGTCGCGCGCGTCGTGCCGGCGCAGCGCTCGCCGGCGATCGCGCGGTTGGTGGCCGAGGGCAAGGTCTCCTGGAGCGGCGCCAAGCCGCAGCTGCCGCGCAGCCGGGTCAGTCTCTCAGGGCCGGGGCCGACGACGGCGGACTACGTCAGCGAAGGCCGGCGCTGATCGTCTACCTCGATACGAGTGGGCTCGTGAAGCTGCTCGTCGAGGAGGATGGTTCAAAGGTCGTTGAGCGGGCAGTCCGCGAGGCCGAGGTCATCGCCGCGCTCGTGCTGACCTACGTCGAGGCCCGCGCCGCGCTCGCCCGCATGCGCGCCGGTGGGCGGCTGGAGCCGAACGACCACGGCGCCAGCCTCCGCGAGCTCGACGGCGTCTGGGACACGATCGCCAAGGTCGCCGTCGACGCGGACCTGGTCACCCGCGCCGCTGCGCTCGCCGACCGCCACCTGCTGCGCGCCTACGACGCCATGCAGCTCGCCGGGGCGCTCGAGCTCGCGGGGGCGCAACAGCCAGGCTTCGCCTGCTGGGACGGCGACCTCCGCGCGGCGGCGCTCGACGAGGGCCTGGCCCTGGTGCCCGAGTAGCCCTGCGGTCGATGCCCGCCGAGGCGCCGGCCCGCTACGCACCCCGCGAGCGCCTGCCCGGCAGCAGACCCCTCCCCACATCCCGCACGAGGCGCCGCTCGCCCGGCGCCAGCCACAGCCTCCAGTAGGCGAGCCAGTAGAGCGCCGGGCCGAGCAGCAGCGCCACGATCAGCAGACCCGGCCGCTCGAGCGGCAGCGCCGCGCGCGCGCCGATCAGCGCCAGCGCGAGCGCCGCGCCAAGCGAGTAGGCGGGCAGCCAGGCCTGGCGCGCGAGCGCGCCGACGGCTCCGGGAACGACCGAGCGCGTGATCGCGAGGAACGCCGGGAAGGCCGCGAGGTAGGCGATCGCCGTCGCGAGCGCGGGGCCCTCGAGGCCGAGCAGCGGCGTGAGGGCGATCGACAGGACGAGGTTGGCGCCCGCCACGCACGCCGCCGTGAGCGCCACACGGCGGGCCTGGCCGGCCCCCACGAGGAACGCCGGGTTCACCGCCAGCGCGCCGTAGAGCAGCCAGTAGGAGACCAGCAGCGCCAGTGGGGTCGCCCCGGCGCGGAACTGCTCGCCGAGCCAGACCTCGAGCGCGGGTGCGCCGAGCACCATCGCCGTGACCGTGAGCGGCACGAACAGCGCGAGCGAGTAGCGCGAGCCGCGCACCGCAAGCTCGCCCAGGCGGTCGTGGGACCGACCGCCGGCAGCGCCCTCGCCCGCGAGCTCGCGCAGCCGGTCGGGAGACCGGCCGCCGGCAGTGCCCTCGCCGTCGCCCTCACCCTCGCCAGCCGACTCGTGCTCGCCGGCCACCCGCGTGGCGGCCGGCAGCGCGGTCACCCCCAGCGCCTGACTCATCGCCAGCAGCACGTTGTGCGCGCGCAGCGGCCCCTCGTACACCCCGATCGTGCGCGGGCCGGTGAACGCGCCGAGCACGATCCGGTCCAGCCCGTAGATGACGAGGTTCGAGAGCTCGGCGACGAGCAGCCAGCCGGCCGTCGGCAGCACGGCGCTCGCCTGCCCGCGGGTGACCGAGCGGCGGCGCAGGCGAAACGCGAGACCCAGCCGGCGGCGAGCCACGAGGTTGATCGTCCCACTCAGGAGCGGAATCGAGCCGCTCGCGCCGATCAGCAGCCACAGGTCGGCGCCGACGGCGATCAGCCCCAGCATCAGCGCGGCGAACAGCGCCAGCGCAGCGATCTCGTTGGCGGCCGAGCGCGTCAGGCGCATCGCCGCCCGCAGCGCGTCGAGGTTGACGCTCAGCGCGAGCCCGACCGCGGTGACCGCGCCCAGCACGAGCGCGCCGAGCCGGGCCTCGTGCGCGAGCCCGCCGTCGAGCAGCGCGAACGAGATCGCCGTGCCGGCGAGCGCGATCAGCAGGCCGGTCGCGATGCCGACCACCGCGTACAGAGCCGCCGCGGTCAAGAACGCGCCGGCCCGCAGCGCGTCGGTCGGCGCGGCGACCATCACGCGGACGGCCGCCGGCGCGACGCTGTTCTTGAGCACGAGCAGGTAGCCGGCGAGCGTCGCCATCAATCCGTAGGCGCCGAGCTCGGCGAGCGAGAGCCTGCGCGCGAGCACCGTGAAGATCACCAGCAGCACGGCGAGGCCCAGAACCTGGGCGGCCTGCTGGGTGAGGGCGCCGGCGGCCACGAGGCGCGCCTGGCCCCCCGGAACGCTTCTCGGCGGGGCCTCGGACACGGCGGGCGCGAGTCTCGCACGTCGGCCAGCGGTCTCGCCCCGAGCGGCTGTGCGCAACCTTGCGGTCAGCCTGGGTTCCCGCTTGCGAGGCACGTCGGCCGCTCCCGGCTGAGCTACAATCGAACAGTTGATCGGGGCGGGGGCCTCACCGGGCGGGAGAAGCACGCCTGCGCCCCGACCCACGACACGACCGGAAGGCAGCGATCATCCGCCCCGCACACGCTACCCCAATCAAGCTCGCGGAGAGCCCCGCGCCCGGCGCGGGCATCCGCCTTCGGGAGGTGCTCGGCATCCCGATTGCGATGACCGACTACGACGGCGCGATGGACGTGATGGACGCGATGGTGCGCCGGCGCCAGCGCGGCTACGTCTGCGCCGCCGCGGTGCACTCGGTCATGACCGCCAAGGACGACTCGCTGATGCGCCGCGCGCTGACCGAGGCGACGATCACCGTGCCCGACGGCATGCCGATCGTATGGGCCGCGAACGTGCTCGGCGAGGAGCTTCCCAACCGCGTCTACGGCCCCGAGCTGATGAGCCGCCACCTCGCGCGCTCGGCCGCGCGCGGCGACCGCATCTGGCTCTACGGCGGGCGCGACCAGGGCGCGCTGGTCCAGCTGGCGCTCGAGCTGCGCCGCAAGCACCCCGGCGTGCGCATCGTCGGCGGCTTCTCGCCGCCGTTCAACGAGCCGACCGAGGCCGAGGACGAAGCGCTGGTGGAGCGCATCAACGCGGAGCGCCCCGACGTGCTGTGGGTCGGCATCGGCGTGCCCAAGCAGGAGAAGTGGATGCTGCGCATGCGCGAGCGCCTCGAGGTGCCCGTGATGTGCGCCGTCGGCGCAGCCTTCGACTTCCACGCCCGCCGCGTCTCCCAGGCGCCGCGCTGGATGCAGGAGTGCGGCCTGGAGTGGACCTACCGCATCGCCCAGGAGCCGCGCCGGCTGCTGCCGCGCTACCTCTACACCAACCCCCGCTTCATGCTCGGCTTCGCACGCCAGTATCTGCGCGAGCAGCGCGCCGACGCGAGCGCCTGAGCGGCGCGGCCGGCTGCCGCGGCGATCGGCGAGACTGCCGCGGGTGACGAGCGCGGGCGTATGCTGCCCGGCCTGCGGCGGACCGCTGCTCGCCGGGCGTCGCGTCCCGAGCGGCGAGCCCGCCGACCCCCGCCTGTTCGAGCTGGTGCGCTGCGCCGCCTGCGGGAGCGCGGTGACCGCGGGGGAGCCACCAGGACCGGAGGCCTACGAGCGGGGCGTGTACGCACCCGGGGGCCCACGGGCGGCCGCGGGCGTGCGGGTTCTGCAGCGGGCGGTCGTCGGC
>JBPCPD010000131.1:0-8120 GCA_050999535.1 Thermoleophilaceae bacterium | reverse complement strand
CATGGCCCGCGACGAGGGCTGGATGGCCGAGCACATGCTGATCCTCAAGCTGACCTCGCCCGAGGGTGAGTCGAAGGTCATCACCGGCGCGTTCCCGTCGGCGTGCGGCAAGACCAACCTCGCGATGCTGATCCCCACGCTCGAGGGCTGGAAGGTCGAGACGATCGGCGACGACATCGCCTGGATGAAGTTCGGCGACGACGGCCGCCTGTATGCGATCAACCCCGAGTACGGCTTCTTCGGCGTCGCGCCGGGCACGGGGGACAAGACGAACCCCAACGCGATGGCGACGATCGAGCGCAACACGATCTTCACCAACACCGCCCGGACCGACGACGGCGACGTCTGGTGGGAGGGCATGACCGAGCAGCCGCCGGCGCACGCGATCGACTGGCACGGCAACGACTGGACGCCGGACTCCGAGGCGCCCGCGGCGCATCCCAACGCGCGCTTCACGGCCCCCGCGGGCCAGGACCCGGCGATCGCTCCCGAATGGGGGGACCCCAACGGCGTCGCCGTCGACGCGATCCTCTTCGGCGGCCGGCGCTCGACGGTCGTGCCGCTGGTCACCGAGGCCTTCGACTGGGAGCACGGCGTCTTCCTCGGCGCGACGATGTCATCGGAGAAGACCTCCGCGGCGGAGGGCTCGCTCGGCGAGCTGCGCTTCGATCCGTTCGCGATGCTGCCCGTCTGCTGCTACGACATGGCCGACTACATGGCCCACTGGCTGGCCATCGGCCGCCGCGAGGGTGCGCAGCTGCCGCGCCTGTTCCAGGTCAACTGGTTCCGCAAGGACGAGCGCGGAGAGCGGATTCTGTGGCCCGGGTTCGGCGAGAACAGCCGCGTGCTCGAGTGGGTCTTCCGTCGCTGCGACGGCGCCGTGCAGGCCGAGAGGACGCCGCTCGGCCTCGTCCCGCGCGAGGAAGACCTCGACACCGAGGGCCTCGACATCGACTCCGCCGACCTCGCGACGGTGCTCACCGCGGACGTCGGCGAGCTCCACACGCAGCTGCCGCAGATCGAGAAGTACCTCGCCCTCTTCGGTGAGCGCCTGCCCCCCGAGATCCGCGCGCAGATGGATGCGCTGCGCGAGCGCCTCGGTTAGCAGCGCGGCCAGTCACGTGGCGCCTGCCCCTCGACCGGGATACCCTGGGGGCGTGGCTCTGCTCGCCACCGCGAACCTGACGGGTCCCGAACGCCGCGCGCTCGACCGCTTCGTCGAGTTACTGCGCTCGCGTCTCGGAGACGATCTTCATGCCGTGTGGCTCTACGGCTCCCGTGCTCGGGGTGACGGGTCGCCCGACGGGTCAGACGTGGATGTGCTCGTGGTCACTCGCGGAGGGCGGGGGGACGCCGAGCTTGTGATTGGCCTGCTCTGGGATGCCTACGCGGCTGCCGAGGAGGCGACGATGCGTCTTGCTCCCTACGTGCAGAGTCCGAACTGGGTAACTGGCCGACGCGAGATCGAGTCCTTCTTCATGCAGGAGGTGGATCGCGACAAGATCGTCCTCCACCAACGGTCGTGAGCCCTCGGTCCGAGGAGTTCGTCGAGGTCGCGCGGCGCAAGCTCCTGCTCGCGCGCGCAAGCCTCGAAGCGGGCTTCTCCGAGGACGCCGCTGCGGCCGCCTACTACGCCATGCTCAGCGCCGCCCGCGCCGCGCTCAGCGAACAGGACGTGCACGCCAAGACCCATAATGGGGTCTGGACGCTCTTCTCGGATCGCTTCGTCAGGACGGGCGCCGTCGGCCGCGAGCTTGGTGGTTACGCCGACGCGGCTCGTGAGCAGCGCCAGCAGGCCGATTACGAGACGGGCGGCGCAAGCCCGGAGGAGGCTCTGGTCGCCATCGGCCACGCGCAGGAATTCGTGGAGCGGATCGAGGTCCTGTTGCGGTAGGAGGACGCGCTGCGCGAGCGCCTCGGCGCCGGCTGAGTAGGGCCGGGGCGACCGAGCGCGCCCGCGGTCCCGGGCAACCGCCGCGCGCTCGGCCGGCCTGCGCCGGTCGGTGCTCAGCGCCTGGAGCGCGCCACGCCGCAGGCCACGCGGTCGCCCGAGTCGCCTGTCGCGAGCGTGTCCTCGTCGGGCCCCGGCTCGCCGCTCTCCGACGAGACGTAGCGGTCGGGGATGTTGCCCGCGTTGTCGCGGTCGGCGTGGATCATGATCGCGCTGCCGTCGCCCTGCGTAATCTGGCGCACGCGGTACGAGTCGATCAGGAACGTCGCCCGGGTGCGACCGTTGCTGCGCACGAACACGGGCGGCATGTCACCGGCGTGAGCGCCGTGCTCCTGCTCGCCGCGCTTGTAGTGGCCGCCCGCGCTGAGGAAGTCCCCGCTCTCGCCCTCGGCGTCCTTCGACGGCGCCTCGCACACTCCGGCCTCGTGAATGTGGAAGCCATGGAATCCGGGCTGCAGCTGCCGAGCTCTCACGCTCACGCGCACGGTCCCGCGCCGGTTCTCCCGCAGCTTGACCTTCCCGACCGTGCGTCCATCGGCGTCGCGCAGCTTGGCGCTCGCGGATTCGACGCCTCCGCGCTTCTTGTCGCGCGAACCCGCGACCGCTGTGGCTACGAGCGCGGCCGCGGCCAACGCCACGACGCCGGCGAGCGCCAGCCGCCCGTTGAAACCCGTGGTCATGTCATCTCCAGTCGGTCGATTGCCGGTGTCCTTCCCACATTCGGCGAAGTTCATGCCTCCTGCGCGAGCGGCTCGGTGCCCGTTCGGGCCGGAACCGGCCTGGAAGGAGCCGAGCCGGGTAGGGCGACGACTCTCCATCGATCAGACGAGGTGCAGAGATGTCCTATCAGCAGAACGCAGCGACGCAGGAGAAGCTCGCCGGAGCCGCGATGTCGGGCGAGCTCGATGTATTCGACGAGGTCTTCGCTTCGAACGTCGTCGACCATGACCCCGCGCCCGACCAGGGTCCCGGCCCCGACGGCTTCAAGGCGTTCTTCTCCACGATGCGAACGGCCTTCCCCGACCTGCACATCGAGGTCGAGCACGAGGTCGCCGACGACGACAACATCGCGATCGCCTACACGCTGACCGGCACCCACCGGGGCGAGTTCATGGGCATCGCGCCGACCGACAACAAGATCAGCGTGCGCGGGATGCAGATCGCGCGCTTCGAGGACGGCATGATCGTCGAGCGGTGGGGAAGCTCCGACGAGGTCGGGCTGCTGAGCCAGATCGGCGTCGACCCGGTCGGCTGACACCTGGGCGGCGGTTCTCAGGCCGCGGCGCGGTATCGACCAGACCGAGGCCCCGGGGCGCCAGCTCTCTGCACTACGACAAGGATTATGTCTGTGAGACAACAATTGTGTCTCACAGACACTTTTCTTGTCGTAGATGAGAGGGCTCGTTGAGCGGATGGTGACCGCTGGGTCTCGCCGCCGCCGCGACGGCCCCCGCGCGCACGCGGGTCAGGCGAGCTGGACCTCGATCCCCTCGCCCTCGAAGCACAGGTGCCCGGCGACCTTCAGCGCCTCGGGCAGCGGCGCCTCGTAGCTCCATGCGCCGTCGGCGCGCACGCGTTTGCCCGCTCCCAGGTTCCACCAGCTGGCCTCTCCCTTGTAGGGGCAGAAGCTGGTCGTCTCGCTCCGGGCCAGGATGCCCGGCAGCACGTCGGCACGCAGCAGGTAGGCGCGGGTGGGCAGGCCGGTCTCGAAGAGCAGCTTCGGGCGATCGCTGTCGGCGACCACCTCTCCCTTGAAGCGGACCTTGACCCGGCGCGAGCTCTCGAGCACGTCGACGCGGTGGTAGGGGTCGCGCAGGTGCCCCCGAACGGGCTCGTCCTCGGCCAGCCACAGATCCGGCACGTCGGCTGCGAGCGAGGCGTAGCCCTTCAGCCAGCTCGCGGGCTCCAGCGGCTGCGGGTAGTGCCAGACCGCGTTCTCGATCACCCGCCCTCCGACGTGCAGGGACCAGTAGCTCGCGTCGCCCTTGAACGGGCAGTGGGTGGTGTGGTCGGACGGCTCGAGGTAGTGCTCGTCGAGGTCGTCGACGGGCAGGTAGTAGACGGGCAGGTGCGCGCTCTCGTAGAGCAGCTTGCCGTGCATCGAGTCCAGCACCGCGTGGCCGGCGATCAGCGCGCGCATGCGCCGCGGGTAGGCCTCGAACATCAGCCGGTGCTTGGGCGCGTCGGCGAGCGAGAAGTTGAACGATCCGG
Organism: Thermoleophilaceae bacterium; assembly: GCA_050999535.1. Classification (GTDB taxonomy): domain Bacteria; phylum Actinomycetota; class Thermoleophilia; order Solirubrobacterales; family Thermoleophilaceae; genus JAAYBF01. The sequence continues at coordinate 3,958 of JBPCPD010000131.1, read as the reverse complement.
CCGGCGCGTGGCCGAGCGGTCCGCTGCCGAGGGTCAGGGTCATCGAAGCCTCCGAATCGTCTGGTCCGGGGGGCGAGCACGGCGGTTCCATCCCCTTCGATGGGCAGGATGGTCCACGTGCTCGACGCCCGCTGGGAGATCGAACCCTACGACCCCGTGCGCGCGGCCCGGCTGGCCGACGCGCTGAACCTGAGCCTCGCGGCCGCGGCGATCCTCGTCCGCCGCGGTTACGAGCAGCCTGCCGCCGCCGCCGAGCTGCTGGCCGCCGGCCCGCGACCGGGCCTGCGCCTCGCCGGCGCCGACGGTGCCGGGGAGGCGATCCTGCGCCACGTCGGCGCCGGCGGCGCGATCGCGGTGTTCGGCGACTACGACGTCGACGGGGTGTGCTCGACGGCGATGATGGTGCGCACGCTGCGCGGCCTCGGCGCCGACCCGACCTGGCGCCTGCCCAGCCGCGCCGAGGGCTACGGCCTCGCCGAGCCCGCGATCCGCGAGCTCGCCGCGGCCGGCGTGCAGCTGCTGATCACCGTCGACTGCGGCGTGACCGCGGTCGCGGAGGTCGCGCTCGCGCAGGAGCTCGGGATCGAGGTCGTCGTGACCGACCACCATCGCCCCGGCGAGCGGCTGCCCGGCTGCCCGGTCGTGCACCCCGACCTGGGTGGCGACGGCGATCCCGGCGACGCGCTGTGCGCGGCCGGCGTCGTGCTCCACCTCGCCCGCGCGCTGCGAGCCCGCGCGGGGCTCGACCCCCACGACGACGAGCAGGACCGCGCCCGCGCCGGGCTCGACCTCCACGAAGACGAGCAGGATCGCGACCTCGCCGGCTTGGCGACCGTCTGCGACATGGTCCCGCTCGCGGGCGAGAACCGCCACATCGCGCGCAGCGGGCTCGCGGCGCTGGCGCGCACGCGGCGCCCGGGCCTGCGCGCGCTGATGCGCGTCGCCGACCTCGAGGCCGGCGACGTCGATGCGCGCACGGCGAGCTTTCGCCTCGGGCCGCGGATCAACGCCGCCGGGCGTCTTTCCCGCGCCGACGCCGCGCTCGAGCTGCTGCTGACCGACGACGACGGGCGCGCCGGCGAGATCGCGCGCGAGCTCGACCTGCTCAACCGCGACCGCCGCGAGACCGAGCAGCGGATCCTGCACGAGGCCGAGGCCCGCTGCGCGCCCCAGCTCGCCGCCGGGGCGCTGGTGGTCGCGGGGGAGGGGTGGCATCCGGGCGTCGTGGGCATCGTCGCCTCGCGGCTGGTCGAGCGCCACCGGCGTCCGTGCGTGGTGATCGGCCTCGACGAGCAGGGCGGCGGGCGTGGCTCGGGACGCAGCATCGAGGCCTACGACCTGCATGGCGGCCTCGCCGCCTGCGCGGAGCACCTGAGCCGCTTCGGCGGGCACCGCATGGCGGCCGGGGTCGAGCTCGACGCGGGCGCGGTCGACGGCTTCCGCGCCGCTCTGGTCGCGCACGCCGGCGGTAGCCTCGCGCCCGCCGACCTGCGCCGCGTGCAGCGCGTCGACGCGGTCGTGTCGGGCTTGGCGCTGACACTCGAGCTCGCCGAGGAGCTCGAGCGCCTCGGGCCGTTCTGCGGAGGCAACCCCGCGCCGACGCTGCTGGTGCCCGCGGCGCGCATCGAGCACGTGACCGCGATGGGCGAGGAGCGCCGCCACGCGCGCTGCTCGCTGGTCAGCGGCGGGGCGCGGGCGCGCGGGATTGCCTTCGGCGTCACCCAGGCGGCGCTCGCGCGCGCATCAGCCGAGCCGCAGGACGTCGCGGTGGCGCTCGAGCGCGACCGCTGGCGGGGCGCGGTCCGCGGCCGGGTGCTGCTGCGCTCGGCCTCGCCGGCGCGCTCGGGGCATGTCGAGGACGTCGGAGCCCAAGGATTCTGGGCGCAGTTCGACCGTGAGCTGGCGGCCGACCCGGCGGCGTGGTGGGCAACCGCGCCCGCGGCCGAACCTGGCCCGGCGCCCGCCGCGGCCGAGGCACGCCGTCCCGCGGGCGACGCAGGCCATCCTGCGCGCGAGGCAAGTCGCCCCGCCCGCGAGCCGCGCGATCGCCGCGGTGAGGGCCTCGCGGCCGTGGCGGGTGACCTGCTGACCAGCGGCGAGCCGCTGCTGGTGGTCGTCGCCGACGTCGCACGGCGCCGGGCGGGGCTCGAGCGCCTGGCGGGGATGGCCCCCGATGGGCTCGCGGTCGCGGCGTGGGCTTCGATCGGGGCCGACCCGTCGCTGGCCGCTGTCTACCGCCACGTGCTCGCGCTCGATCCGCCGCCGGTCTCCGCCGGCGTCGGGCTGCTGGCGGCGGGGCCCGGGGACGCGGTGGTCCACCTCGGCTGGGGCGAGCCCGAGCGCGAGTTCACCCTGGCCCACTGGCGCGGGCAGCTCACGATCCGCCCGGCGCTGGTCGAGCTCTGGCGCGCGCTGGCCGGCGCCGCGGCCGGCCCGTCGGGCGAGGCGCTCGCGGCGCTCCTGCGCGGTGCGGGCAGCTACCCCCGCGACGGCGCCCTGGCAGCACGGCTCGTCGGCGTGCTGAGCGAGCTCGGCCTGGCCCGCTACGAGCCGCAGTCGCGCGTGCTCGTGACCCTGGAAGCCGGCGTCACGGACCTCCAGCGCTCCCCGGCGGCCCGCGCCTACGCGGCCCGCCTGGCCGAGGCCGAGCGCCACCTGACCCAGCCGCCGGCACGCTCGCGAGCCGTCGCGCGCGCCGGCTGACCTGCGGCGCGGCGGCTGCGGCTCAGCCCAGGTCGAAGGCGGCGTGGATCGCGCCTGTCAGCCCGTCCTCTTGGGCGGGGAGCAGAACGCCGATCTGGCGGCCGAGCGCGCCGGCGGGTACGGTCACGATGTTGTCGCAGCTCACGACGCACTCGGCATCGAGGCCGTTGGCGCGGCCGACAGCGACCTCGGTGGACAGGCCTCGGGCGTTCGTCGTGATCGGGGCCACCGTCACCCGCGTCAAATGGGGTCGAACAAGCTCTCGGGTCAATACGAGCACCGGCCGGGCCCTGTCCAGCTGCGCGGCGTGAATCGGGCGCACTACTCGAGGTCGAGCGGCGCGTGAGCGACGTGCTCGGTGAGGCTGTCCATGTCGAGATCGTCACCAGTCTGGGCAAGGATGGCCACATCGCGGGCTGCCACCGCTCGCCGGCGCTCACGTTCCAAGGCCCGATTGACGACGACGGCCCTGCTGCTCGCCTTGCCTTCGGATACCAGCGCGTCGACGAAGTCGACGATGTCCTCGGGCAGCCGCACCGCAATCTGCCTGCTCATCCCAATACGGTACCAAGTCGGGTTGCAACGCTGCGCGCGCTGAGCGCCCGTCCCCGACCCGCCACACCCGGTCTACACTCCGACGATGGCCAGGAATCCCCGACCGAACGGCGGCAGCGGCCGCTCGGACGGTGACGGAGACGGGAGCGCGGAGCAGGAGCCTGGCCGCTCGCGCTCCTCGCGTCGGCGCGCACGCGCCCGGGCCAAGCAGCAGGCCGACCGCGCGGCGGGCGGCGCCGCCGTCGCCGAGGGGGGCTTCAAGCGCGGCCCGGTCGAGGACGCCGGGAACGGGTCCGGTTCAGGCGCCCTCAACGGCGCCGCGGCGGGCGCCGGCGCCGCGAACGCCATTGGCACGCCCCTGACCGAGGACCAGAACGTCCTGCTCGGCGACCTGTTCGCCGTGATCGAGGAGCATGCCGACGGCGCCGCGGAGGCGATCGAACGTGCGCTGGTCGCGCGTGCCTTCGCCTTCGCCTGCGAGCGCCACACCGCCCAGCGGCGCCTCAGCGGCGAGGAGTTCATCATCCACCCCGTCAGCGTCGCGAAGATCTGCGCGGGCATGCGCCTCGACACCGCGACCCTGTGCGCGGCGCTGCTGCACGACACCGTCGAGGACACCAGCGCCTCGCTCGAGGAGGTCGAGGCCGCGTTCGGGGAGGAGGTGGCGACGCTCGTCGACGGGGTGACCAAGCTGACCGGG
>JBPCPD010000009.1:0-9984 GCA_050999535.1 Thermoleophilaceae bacterium | reverse complement strand
AGTCCGAGCAGGCCGCCGCCGACGACGACGGCACGCTGGCAGCGATCGGCCGCGGTGGCGATGGCGCGCGCGTCCGCGGTCGTGCGGAAGGCGTGGACATGGGATCGCTCGGCCCCCGGGATCGGCGGCACGAACGGCCGCGAGCCGGTGGCGAGCACGAGCGCGTCGAAGCTGTGGACCTCGCCGTCGGCGGCGATCACCCGCCGTCGCTCGAGGTCCACCCGCTGGGCCGGAGAGCCGCCGCGCAGGTCGACGTCGCGCGAGCTGTACCAGGAGCGCGGCTGGAGCTCGACGTCCTCGGGTCCGGCGGTGCGCGCCAGGACCTTGGAGAGCAGGATGCGATTGTAGGTGGGCCCGGGCTCCTCGCCCAGCATCGTCACGGCGAAGCCGGTGGGGCTGCGGGCGAGGACCTCCTCCGCGACGCGCAGGCCTGACATGCCCGTGCCCACCACGACGAGGCGTCGCCGGCGGGCGCCGCGCAGGGCCCCTGCTCGCGTCAGGCCGGCCTCCGTCGAAGATTGACGGCGATGCCCCGGCCGGTCGGCCACCGGCTCGACGCGCACGGCGGCGGCCTTGAGCTCCGGCTGGCTCGAGGTCGGGTCCTTGGCCGGGCTCGTCGTCGTGTTGGCCCAGCCCGAGCCGGCCGGGGCGTGCAGCGCGCCCCAGTGCATCGGGGCGAAGCAGGTGCCGCGCGGGAGCGAGGGGTCGAGCACGGCGCGCAGGCTCGCCTCGCCCCGTCGTGAGACGAGCCGCACCGGCTCGCCGTCCTTCACGCCCGCCTGCTCCGCGTCGTCGGGGTGGAGCTCGAGGAACGGGTCGGGGGAGTCCGAGCTCAGCGCATCCGACTTGCCCGTGCGGGTGAGCGTGTGCCAGTGGTCTGCCACCCGGCCGGTGGTCAGGGTCAGGGGAAAGTCGCCGCCGGGCAGCTCGGCGGGGTCCGCGTGCGGTGTCGGCGCGAAGCGTGCCCGGCCGTCGGGCGTGGGGAAGCGCCCGCCCTCGTAGAGGCGGCGGGGTTGCTCGCCGAGCTCGTGCAGCTGCGGGCCGCCGCGCGCTCCGGGCTTGCGCCGACGTACCGTCTCGACATCTTCGTTCGCGGGCCGGCCCGCTGCCGGGAAGGGCCACTGCACCCCCCCGTGGCGCGCGAGCAGCTCGTGGCTGAGGCCGCTCTGGTCGCAGACGCGCCCGCTCGTCAGCGCTGCCAGCTCGTCGAAGACCTCTGCAGTGGTGGCCCAGCCGAAGTGCTCGCCGAAGCCGAGCTCGCTCGCCAGGCGCTGGAAGATGCGCCAGTCGGGCAGCGCCTCGCCCGGCGGGTCGAGCGCTTTGCGCATGAGCGCAGTGCGGCGCTCGGAGTTCGTCATCGTGCCGTCCTTCTCGAGCCATGCGGCCGCTGGCAGGACGGCATGGGCGAGCGTGCTCGTCTCGGTGGGGTGGTAGGCGTCTTGGACCACGACCAGCTCCGCGCGCTCGAGCGCGCCACGCGCGCGCGCCGCGTCGGGCATCGAGACCACGGGGTTCGTAGCCACGATCCAGACCGCCTCGACCTCGCCGGCCTCCAGCGCCTCGAAGAGGTCGACGGCCGTGAGCCCCGGCTGGGGCGAGATCCCCGGCACGTCGTCGGGGAGGTCCCACAGGCGGGTCATCTCGGCGCGGTCGGACTCCGACTCCACGAGGCGGTAGCCGGGCAGGGTCTGCGCCGCGCCCCCCGACTCGCGCCCGCCCATCGCGTTGGGCTGGCCGGTGAGCGAGAACGGCCCGCAGCCCGGCTTGCCGATCTGTCCCGCTGCGAGGCAGAGGTTGATCAGCGCCCGGTTCTTGAGCGTGCCCGCGCTCGACTGGTTGGCCCCCATCGACCACAGCGCGAGCGAGCGCCCCGCGGCGAAGCGCCGCGCGGCGGACTCGATGTCGGCAGCGCGGACCCCACAGACCTCCTGCGCGCGCTCGGGCGTCCACTCGCGCGCGACCGCCCGGGCCTGCTCCCAACCCGTCGTGTGCCGCGCGACGAAGTCGCGGTCGACGAGATCCTCGCGGTCGAGCACGCCGAGCATCGCGTTGAGCAGGGCGAGGTCGGCGCCGCAGCGCACCGGCAGGTGCAGGTCGCTGCCGCGCGCGGTGGCGGTCCGCCGCGGGTCGGCACAGATCACGGTCGCGCCCTCGCGCCGGCGGTCCTGGATGCGCGACCAGACGATCGGGTGGCAGGCGGCCGTGTTGCTGCCGAGCAGCAGGAAGCAGTCGGCCTGCTCGATGTCGGCGTAGGCCGGCGGCGGGCCGTCGGAGCCGAAGGCGCCGTTGTAGCCCGCCACCGCGGAGGCCATGCACAGGCGCGAGTTCGAGTCGACGTTGTTGGTGCCGAGAAACCCCTTCGCCAGCTTCACGGCCGCGTAGTAGTCCTCTGTCAGCAGCTGGCCCGAGAGGTAGAAGGCGACCGAGTCGGGGCCGTGCTCGTCGACGATCGCACGCAGCCGGCCGGCGAGCTCGGGCATGATCGCGTCCCAATCGGAGGGGTGGAAGCGGGAGTCGCGGCGCTCGCGCAGCAGCGGCGCCTGCGCGCGGTCGGGGGCGTGGACGGCGGACGGCAGCTCGAGCGGCTTGCGGCAGGTGCGCCCCCGGTTGACCGGGTAGATCGGATCGCCCTCCACCGATCGCAGCCGCCCGCCCGCGGTCTTGGTCACGAGCCCGCAGCCGACCCCGCAGTAGGGGCACACGGTGCGCGTCTCGGTCTCGGCAGCAGAAGCTTTGGTCGCAGGGCGGCCCATGCAGCGATCGTGCGCTGTCGAGGTTTCCGGTCCGTAGGCGGGCGATGAACGCTCGGTTAACGGCGGCTCATCGAGTACCGCCCCGAGGTGGAGAGAGCCTGCGGCAGTGGCCTCACCGGTCGCCGGCGGACGCCGCGACGGCGTCGGCGGCGGGCCGTGGCCGGCGTGCCACGCGCGCGAGATCGAAGCCCGCGGGCAGCTCGAGGTCGTGCCGGGCGAGCAGCGCGTGATCCGCCAGCAGGTCGTCCGAGCGCCCGTCGGCGACGATGCGGCCGGCCGCGAGGATCACCGTGCGCTCGCACAGCTCGGCGGCGAGCGGGAGGTCGTGGGTCGCGACCAGCATCGTGCGCTCGATCCGCTCGAGCAGCTCGAGCAGCTCGCGCCGTGCGCGCGGATCGAGGTTGGCCGAGGGCTCGTCGAGCACGAGCAGCGCCGGATGCATCGCGAGCACGGTCGCGATCGCGACCCGCCGGCGCTCGCCCATCGAGAGCTGAAACGGCGCCCGGTTCGCGGCCGGGCCCATGCGCACGGCATCGAGCGCCTCCCGCACGCGGGCGTCGACCTCCTCGCGGTCGAGCTGCGAGTTGAGCGGGCCGAAGGCGACGTCCTCGCGGACCGTCGGCATGAAGAGCTGGTCGTCGGGATCCTGGAAGACGATGCCGACGCGCGCGCGCAGCTCGCGCAGCACCTTGTCGGCGACGTCGAGCCCCGCGACCTCGAGCGCCCCTTCGCCGCGCAGCAGCCCGTTGAGGTGCAGCATGAAGGTGGTCTTGCCCGCGCCGTTGGGCCCGAGCAGCGCCACCCGCTCGCCGTGCTCGATGTGCAGGTCTACGCCGGCGAGACCCGCCTGCCCGTTGGCGTAGTGGTAGCGCAGGCCATCTGCGTGGATCGCGCAGCTCACGGCGCCAGCCCGGCGACGACGCGCAGCGGGACGAGCGCGATCACGATCAGGCCGACGAAGGCGGCGTCGCTGCGGCCAAAGGACAGCGGCACGAGCTCGGGCATCGATCCGCTGTAGCCGCGCGAGAGCATGGCGAGGTAGACGCGCTCGCCGCGACCGTAGGTGCGCAGGAACAGCGCGCCCGCGACCCGGCCCGTGGCCCCGGCCTGCAGTGCCGTGCGCGGTCCGAAGCCGCGCGCGACCAGCGCGGAGCGCATGCGGCTCACCTCCTCGACGATCACGAACAGGTAGCGGTACATGAAAGCGGCGATCAGCACGAACAGCCGCGGGACACGCAGCGCCTCGAGGCCGCGGAGCACCTCCGGAAAGACGGTGGTGGCGCCGAGCAGCACGACGCCGACGACGCCGATCAGGGCCTTGGTGCCGACCTCGGCGGCGATCGTGAGGCCCGCTCCGTGCAGGGTGAGCGGACCGAGCGCGTACTCGGCACCGCCGGTGCGCACGAGCGGCAGGAAGACGATCAGCAGCCCGATGATCGGGAGGATGAAGCGCACGCGGCGCCAGATCGCGTTCGGCCCGATGCGGGCCGCGGTCGCGATCGCGACGAGCACCGCCGCGCAGGTCGCGTGCACCGGCCACAGCGACAGCGGCGTGATGACCGCTGTGAGGGTGACGCACAGCACGCCGACGACCTTCGCGCGCGGGTCGAGCCGGTGGACGCGACTGCGAGTGTCGCCCGCGAGCCCGGTCAGCTCGAGGGCGTGGTTACAGAGCGCGCCCACCGGCCCGCCGTTAGCCGGCGGCCGTGGTCGACGAACCCGGTGGCTCGCCGCGACCGCGGCGACGGCGCCCGAGCAGCGCCGCCAGGCCGTAGCCGACGGCGAACACCACGAGCGTGCCGACGAAGCCGGCCATTCCCTTGGCGACCTTCTCGTTGTTGATGCCGGGGAAGGCGTACCCTGGGATCGGGGAGTCGTCCTGGATGGGGTGCGCCTTGCCCTTATCGAGGAACGCCTTCTTCTCCGCGACCTTGTTCAGGCCGTCGGGCGACGCGGAGGCGAACGGAGAGATCGCCACGGCCAAGCCGACCGCGACGGCGAGCGCCAGGACCGTGAAGGTCTTCATCGGCAAGCCGGTGCCGGCGCCGCCGGATCCCCGTGACGACTGGCCGGTTGCCCGATCTTCGTCGCCCATCAGACCTGCCCTCCGGCCGTGCGCGCCCGTGGTGCGAACCCTGCCGGCTCGAACTTCCCGCCGATTGCGACCAGGTCGGGTCGCGCCGCCAGCACCGCGCTCACGGCGGCGACGGTGATCACCGCCTCGCCGATGCCGATCAGCGCGTGGACGCCGAGCATCGCCGGCATCACGGTCCCGAGCGGGACCGTGCCGGAGATCGCGAGCTGGATCCCGGTTGCCCCTGCGCCGACCATCACGGCCAGCCACGAGGTGACCGCGACGGCGCCGAGGTAGGCGCCACGCGACGGCGGCAGCATCCGCACGAGCGCGGCGACCATGAACCCTGCGAGCAGCGCGCCGAGCACGCCCATGTTGAGCACGTTCGCCCCGAGCGCGGTGATCCCACCGTCGGCGAACAGGAACGCCTGCGCCGTGAGCACGACCGCCATCACGAGGCAGGCGATCCACGGTCCCAGCAGCACGGCGGCGAGCGTAGCGCCGAGGAGGTGGCCGCTCGTGCCACCGGCGATCGGGAAGTTGAGCATCTGCGTCGCGAAGATGAACGCGGCGAGCACGCCGAGCAGCGGCACGCGCGCCTCGTCGAGGTCGCGGTCGGCGACCTTGAGGCCGTAGGCGACCGCGGCGACCGCGACGATCGCCGCGACCGCGGCGACGCCGCCGCTGAGGAAGCCATCAGGGATGTGAAGCGCTGTCGGCAGCAAGCCATCTCCTCCTTCAGTCGTCTTGGTGTCGTTGCCCGGAGTCACACTCCGGGCACAGGCCCACGATCGGGAAGTGCGTGAAGCGCGCGCGGAAGCCGAGCCGCTCGTGGATCAGCTCGCGGACGTCATCGAGGTCGGACGGCTCCACGACGCGCAGCCGGCGGCAGGACTCGCACAGCAGGTACTCGTGCTCCTCGCCCGCGGGCGCGTACAGCCCCGGACCGTGGCCGAGGTGGAAGTGGCGCACGATGCCCAGGCCCTCCAGCGTCTCGAGGTTGCGGTAGACCGAGGCGAGATCGGAGGGCGGGAAGCGGCCGCCGAGGCCGTCGGCGATCCGCTCGGCCGAGATCGGCTCGTGGGCGGCGTAGAGCGACTCGAGCACCAGCCGCCGCGCCGAGGAGACGCGCATGCCGCGCTGTCTGAGGGCCGCCACCGCGGCGTCGAGGTCGGGCGCGGCTACGGTCGGTCCGGTGTGGGGTCTCGTCATGCTGCCGTCCTTGTGCGGTTTGGTTGCACCTGTCTCCTCATCTCACCTGCGTTGGGCTGACCCTACGGCCTGGACGCCGTCGATGCAAGGGGTGGCCGCACATCGCTGGTACCGTCGAGGGTCGTGAGCGAGCTCTCCCCCGACTACTTCCTCAAGCCGGTGGCCGAGGTCGATCCGGAGATCGCGCAGGTGCTCGAGGACGAGGCCCGGCGCCAGGAGACGACGCTCGAGATGATCGCCTCGGAGAACTTCGTGCCACAGGCGGTGCTCGACTGCCAGGGGTCGGTGCTGACCAACAAGTACGCCGAGGGCTACCCCGGCCGGCGCTACTACGGCGGCTGCGAGCACGTCGACGTCGCCGAGGAGCTCGCCATCGCGCGCGCCCGGGAGCTGTTCGGGGCCGAGCACGTCAACGTCCAGCCGCACGCCGGCGCGCAGGCCAACGCCGCCGTCTACCACGCGCTGCTGCGCCCCGGGGACCGCATCCTGGGCATGGCGCTCGACCACGGCGGCCACCTCTCGCACGGGATGAAGGCCAACTTCTCCGGCCGCCTGTTCGACATCGTCGCCTACGGCGTCGGCGAGCACGACTCGCGCATCGACATGGAAGCCCTCCGGCGGCTCGCCGAGGAGACCAAGCCCAAGCTCGTGATCGCCGGCTGGTCTGCCTACCCGCGCGAGCTGGACTTCGCCCGCTTCCGCGAGATCGCCGACTCGGTGGGCGCGCTGCTGATGGTCGACATGGCGCACTTCGCCGGGCTCGTCGCCGCCGGTGTGCACGCGAGCCCGATTCCGCACGCGGACGTCGTCACGACCACCGTCCACAAGACCCTCGGCGGGCCGCGCAGCGGCATGATCATGTGCCGCTCCCAGCACGCGAAGAAGATCGACTCCGCGGTCTTCCCCGGCCAGCAGGGCGGTCCGCTGATGCACGCCGTCGCGGCCAAGGCCGTCGCGTTCAAGATCGCCCAATCGGAGCTCTTCCGCGAACGCCAGCGGCGCACCGTCGCCGGCGCTCAGGCGCTCGCCGAGGAGCTGGTCGGCGCCGGGGTCAACGTGCTCACCGGCGGCACCGACGTCCACCTCGTGCTCGTCGACCTGCGCGACTCGCAGCTCGACGGCCAGCAGGCCGAGGACCGCCTGCACGCGATCGGCATCACCGTCAACCGCAACGCCGTGCCCTTCGACCCCCGACCGCCGGCCGTGTCCTCAGGCCTGCGCGTCGGCACTCCGGCGCTCGCCACCCGCGGCCTGCAGATCGACGACTTCCGTGAGGTCGGCAAGGTCATCGCCGCCGCGCTGACCGGTGCCTTCTCCGTCACCGAGCAGGCCGAGCTGTCCGAGCGCACGCGAGCGCTCGCTCAGCGCCACCCGCTCTACCCTCAGCTCGCCTCGGTCGCGGTCTGACCGCCTGACCCGCGCGCGCCGCGCGCGCGTACCCGTGCCGTGATCTCCTATCGCGCAGCCAGCAGCGCGCCCGCCGCCGAGGCCTGGTCGTTGATCGCCCGCCCAGCCCGCTGGCACGAATGGGCGCCGCACGTGCGCGGGGCCTGGGGGCTCGGGGTGGCCGAGGTCGAGCTCGGCGCGCGCGGAGCAGCGCGCCTGCTCGGCGCCGTGCCCGTCCCCGCGCGGGTCAGCGCCAAGCAGCCCGGGCGCTCATGGACCTGGGAGGTGGGGCCCGTGTCGATGGTCCACCGCGTGACCCCGCGCGCGGGCGGCTGCGAGGTGGCCGTCGAGATCAGCGCGCCCGCGCCGCTCGAGCGCGCGGTCGGGCTCGCCTACGGCCCGCTCGTCGGCGCGCTCGTCCGGCGGCTCGCCCGCAAGGCGCAACGCGGCTGACCCGCCCTATGCTGGGCAGGGTGACCGGAGCGGCCGGACCCAGCATCCCCGTCAAGCCGCGCCTGCGCGGGGTCTCGCACCAGTGGGCGTTCGTCGTCTCCGTCGGGCTCGGCATCGCGCTCGTCATCACCGCCCCTTCCGGGCAGGCCACGACCGCCGCCGCCATCTACGCCGCCTGCGTGACGTCCCTCTTCGGCACCAGTGCGCTCTACCACCGCGTCAACTGGCGCCGCCCCCAGGCGCGACGCTGGATGCGCCGGCTCGACCACTCCGCGATCTTCCTCCTGATCGCCGGCTCCTACACCCCCTTCGCGCTGCTCGCGCTCGAAGGGACGCTCGCCGACGTGATTCTCGTCGTCGTCTGGTGCGGAGCGCTCGGTGGCATCGTGCTCAAGCTCGTCTGGATCGAGGCGCCCAACTGGCTCGTCGCGCTCATCTACGTCCTGCTCGGTTGGGTCATCGTCGCCACCGCGCCAGGACTCGTCACCGCGATCGGGCTCACCGCGTCCTCGATGGTCGGCATCGGCGGCGTGCTCTACACCGTCGGAGCCATCATCTACGCCGGGCACCGTCCAGACCCGGTGCCGACCGTGTTCGGCTTCCACGAGGTCTTTCACGTGCTGGTGATCGCGGCAGCGGGGCTGCAGTACGCCGTCGTCGCCTTCTGGGTCCTCCCAGGGGCGTGAGGGGGGGCGCCCGGGGCAGTCCTCGCTCCCTCGCGTGCGTTGCACGCGTCGCTTCCTGCGTCCGGCCTCATGCTTGCCTCACACGCCCCTGGGCGAGCAGGGCGCCTGAGGCAGTCCTCGCTCGCTCGCGGGACAAGCGCTGCGGAGGATGCGGTCGCTCGCGAGAGGCGGTGGCCGAGGCCACAGCCACCGGCCGGGATACAGTCCGCGCGGATGACCGGCCTCGATGCGCTCTGGGCGTTTCTCGTGGCGGGGGCGGTCGCGCTCGCCGCCACGCCGCTCACCGCTCGCCTGGCGCGGCGCACGGGCGTGATCCACCAGCCGCGCGAACGCGACCTGCACTCCCAGCCGACCCCCGGGCGGGGCGGACTCGCAATCCTCGCCGCCGCGCTGGTCGCGGGCATCGCGTTCCTGCCCGGCGACGGGCAGTCGCACGGCATCCTCGCCGGCGCCGCGGCGATCGCGCTCGTCGGCGCCGCCGATGACAAGCTCGACCTGCCGCCTTTCGTCAAGCTCGCGGGCCAGATCGCGGCGGCGTTGATTCCGGTCGCGTCGGGGGTCTACGTCGAGAACGTGACGCTGCCCTTCGTGACTCCGCTCCAGCTCGGCGGCGCCGGACCGGCGCTGACGCTGCTCGGGATCGTCGCGGTGATGAACATCGTCAACTTCACCGACGGGGTCGACGGCCTGACCGCCGGCGTCTGCACGATCGCCGCGGTCACCTTCGCGATCATCGCGCTGTCGCTCGACCGCAACGCCGCCGGCGTCCTTGCGGCGCTCACCGCCGGCGCGGCGATGGGGTTCCTCTGGCACAACTTCCACCCGGCCTCGATCTTCATGGGCGATGCCGGGTCGAACCTCCTCGGTCTGCTGCTCGCATGCGTCGCGATCCAGGGGGTGCTCAAGACGGCGGCCGTGGTCGCGCTGTTCTTCCCGCTCGTGATCCTCGCCGTCCCGGCGCTGGACGCGACGTTCGTCATCGCCAAGCGGATCAAGCACGGCCGGCCGGTGTACTCGGCCGATCGCTGGCACTTTCACCACCGCTTCGCCAACATCGGCTTCTCCCAGCGGCGGACGGTGCTCTACCTCTACGGCTGGACGCTTTCGCTGGCCGCGCTCGCGCTCGCGCTGCGCTTCGTGCCCTACTCCGACGACGACGGGACGCTCGATCCCGGGTGGACCGCGGTGATCCTCGCGTTCGCCGCGCTCGCGTTCGCCGCGAGCCTCTACCTGGTGCTGGTGCTCGAGATCCTCAAGTTCCGGAGGTTTCGCCAGCGCCAGTTGCGACGGCAGGCGCTGTCCGAGCAGGAGATCGAAGAGGAGATCGTGCGCGAGGTCGAGACCGGCGAGTTCGACGCCGTCCAACCGCCGGAGTAAGGCGGCTCGGGGGTCCGGGCGCGTGAGCCCGGGAGCTCTTGAC
>JBPCPD010000233.1:0-4791 GCA_050999535.1 Thermoleophilaceae bacterium | reverse complement strand
CCATTCGCTCAGAGGCTAGTGACCGCCGCTCGGCGTGCCGGCGCACCGACCGGCCCGGCGCGAGACGCTCATCGCGCGCCCGCGCGACGCAGCAGCTCCGATCGCACGAGCTCGTCGAGGTCGCCGTCGAGCACTCCCTGGGCGTTGCCGACCTCGACGCCGGTGCGATGGTCCTTGACCAGGGTGTAGGGATGCAGCACGTAGGAGCGGATCTGCGAGCCCCAGGCAAAGTCCTGGGCCTCGCCCTTCTCCCTGGCGATCTCCGCCCGCCGGCGCTCCTGCTCGAGCTCGATCAGCTTCGAGGTCAGCATCGCCATGGCGGTCTGCTTGTTGGCGCCCTGTGAGCGCTCGTTCTGGCACTGGACGACGGTGCCGGTCGGCCTGTGCGTGATCCGCACCGCCGAGTCGGTCTTGTTGACGTGCTGGCCGCCGGCACCCGAGGCTCGGTAGGTGTCGATCTGCAGGTCGTCGGGCTCGATCTCGATGTCGACGCGGCCCTCCACCAGCGGGGCGACCTCGACGCCCGCGAAGGCGGTGTGGCGGCGCCCGGCCGAGTCGAACGGCGAGATGCGCACCAGGCGGTGGACGCCCTTCTCGGCCGAGAAGAGCCCGTAGGCGTTTTCGCCGCGCGCGAGGAACGTCGCCGACTTGACGCCGGCCTCCTCGCCCGCGGACGCCTCCATGAGCTCGACCTTCATGCCACGGCCCTCAGCCCAGCGCATCTCGGCGCGCAGCAGCATCTCGGCCCAGTCCTGGGAGTCGGTGCCACCCGCGCCGGCGTTGACGGTGACCATCGCGTCGCCGGGGTCGTAGTGACCGGCGAACAGGCGCGCCTCCTCCAGCGCAGCGAGCCGGCGCTCCACCGAGGCGTGCTGCTCGGCGACCTCGGCGGCGACCGACTCGTCCTCGGCGGCCAGCTGCTCGAGCTCGCCGAGGTCGGCGAGGTCTGACTCCAGCGAGCGGAACTCGGCCGCGCGGCGACCTACGCGCGCGTGCTCGGCCGAGACCTTGGCGGCGCGCTCCTGGTCGTCCCAGAAGCCCTCGGTGCCCATCTCCGCCTCGAGCGCGGACGCGCGTGCCTCCAGCTCGACGGGGTCAAAGATACCCCGCGAGCAGCATCAGCTGGTCGCGGAGATCGGCGGTGCTGCGCACCGGACTAGGCGCCATGGCAGCGCTTGTACTTCTTGCCCGAGCCACACGGGCACGGGTCGTTGCGGCCGACCTTCTCCTCGACGGTCCGCGTCTGCACCGGTACCGCTGCGGCCAGCTCCTGCTCGAACGCACCGTCGGCGCCCGCGTCGGCGCCGGGAACGGGCATCCCGGCCGCTGCGGCGACGCGCGCGTCCGCGAGCGCACTCGGCTGCTCCTCGGCGGTGCCGCCGGCGTAGCTGAACGAGGCCGTCGAGCTCGCGCTCGAGCCCCCCCCCGCCCAGGGGCGCGACTGCTTGGAGTCGGCGGCAGGATCGGCGCCGGCGGCCGGGCGATCGACGTACTCGTAGACGAAGATGTAGCGAGCGAACTGCTCCCAGATCGAGTTCATCAGCTCGCCGAACATCTCGAAGCCCTCGTTCTTGTAGGCCACGATCGGCTCGATCTGGGCAAACCCGCGCAGATGGATGCCCTCGCGCAGGTAGTCCATGTCGTGCAGGTGCTCGCGCCAGCGCTCGTCGATGATCTGGAGCAGGACCCCGCGCTCGGTCTTGCGCATGCGCTCCTCACCGAGCTCCTGCTGGCGGTCGCCGTAGGCCTCGACGATGTCCTCGCGCAGGTCGTCGATCAGCGACTGGCGCTCGAGCCCGTTCGGGTCGAGCGCCTCGATGTCGATGCCGACCGGATACATCTGCTCGAGCTGCGTGTAGAGGCCGTGCAGGTCCCAGTGCTCGGGGAAGTCACCGCTCACGTACTCGCCGCACATGCGCGTGATGACCTCGGCGAGCTGGGTCCGCGCGGTCGGCGACATGTCCTCGCCCTCGAGGATGCGGTCGCGGTACTCGTAGACGATCTCGCGCTGCTGGTTCATCACGTCGTCGTACTCGAGCGTGTGCTTACGGCGCAGGAAGTTCTGGTCCTCGACCTTCTTCTGCGCGCCCTCGATCTGCTTCGAGAGCATCTTCGCCTCGATCGGCTCCTCCTCGCCCCCCTCCCCGGTCGGGCCGAGGCGATCGAGGATGCGGTAGATGCGATCGCCGGCGAACAGGCGCACGAGGTCGTCCTCGGCGGCGAGGAAGAAGCGCGACTCGCCGGGGTCGCCCTGGCGACCGGAGCGGCCGCGCAGCTGGTTGTCGATCCGGCGCGACTCGTGGCGCTCGGTGCCCAGGATGAAGAGCCCGCCGGAATCGACCACCGTCTCGCGGTCGCGCTCGACCTGGGCCTCGAAGCCCGGCAGCGTCTCGTCCCACGCCTGGTCGTACTCGGACGTGCCGGGCTCGTGCCTGCCACCGCGCAGCGCGACCTCGGTGAGGTGCTCGGCGTTGCCGCCGAGCTTGATGTCGACGCCGCGCCCCGCCATGTTGGTCGCGATCGTCACGGCGCGCGGCCGGCCGGCCTCGGCGATCGTCTCGCCCTCCACCTCCGCGTACTCGGGCTTGGCGTTGAGTACCGCGTGCTTGATGCCCTTCGCCTTGAGCTGCCCGGAGAGCACCTCGGAGACCTCGACCGAGATCGTGCCCACGAGCACCGGCTGGCCCTGCTCATGGCGCTCGGCGATCTCGCGCGCCACCGCCACCCACTTGCCGTCCTTGGTCTTGTAGATCTGGTCGTTCTGGTCGGCGCGGACCATCGGCCGGTTGGTCGGAATCTCGACGACCTGCAACTTGTAGATCTTCATGAACTCGGTCGCCTCGGTGATGGCGGTGCCGGTCATGCCGCCGAGCTTGTCGTAGCGGCGGAAGTAGTTCTGGTAGGTGATCGTGGCGACCGTCTGGTTCTCCTCCTGGATCGCCACCTCCTCCTTGGCCTCGATCGCCTGGTGCAGGCCCTCCGACCAGCGCCGCCCCTCCAGGATGCGACCGGTGAACTCGTCGATGATCTTCACCTCGCCGTCGATCACCGAGTAGTCCTTGTCGCGCCGGTACAGCGACTCGGCCTTCAGCGCCTGCTGGAGGTGGTTGACGAGGTGGCCGTACTCGGCCAGGTACATGTTCTCGATGCCGAGGAACTTCTCGGCCTTCTCGACGCCGCGCTCGGTGATCGCCACCGTCTTGTGCTTCTCGTCGAACTCGTAGTCGAAGTCGGCGACGAACTCCTTCGACTTGGCCTCGAACCCCTCGGGCTTCTTGCCCGGCTCGAGCTTCGGCGCCAGCGCCGCGAAGCGATAGTAGAGGTCGGCGGCCTGCTCGGGGGCGCCCGAGATGATCAGCGGCGTGCGCGCCTCGTCGATGAGGATGTTGTCGACCTCGTCGACGATCGCGAAGCTGTGTCCGCGCTGGGCCTTCTCGTCGATGTCCTTGGCGAGGTTGTCGCGCAGGTAGTCGAAGCCGAACTCCGAGTTGGTGCCGTAGGTGACGTCGGCCTCGTAGGCGGCACGCTTGTAGTCCCAGTCGCGGGCGTCTGACTGCAGGATGCCGATCGTGATCCCCAGCAGATCGTAGATCGGCTTCATCCACAGCGCGTCGCGACGGGCGAGGTAGTCGTTGACGGTGACCAGGTGCACGCCCCTGCCGCGGGCCGGCCTGCCCTCGGCGTCACGCGCGGTGAGCGCGTTGAGCGCGATCGGCAGCGTCGAGGTGAGCGTCTTGCCCTCACCGGTCTTCATCTCGGCGATCGAGCCGTCGTTGAGCACCATGCCGCCGACGAGCTGGACGTCGAAGTGGCGCTGGCCGAGCGAGCGCTTGGACGCCTCGCGCGTGACCGCAAAGGACTCGTAGAGGAGGTCCGAGAGCGGCTCGCCGCCGATCGCGCGCTCGCGCAACGCTTCGTAGCGCTCGCGCAGCTCGTCATCGGACTCCAGCTCGAGCTCGGGCTCGAAGTCGTTGATGCGCACGACGTTCTTCTCGAACGCCTTGAACTTCTTGCCCTCGCCGATCCGCAGGGCACGATCGAAGATCGCCATACGAGGCGAGAGTAGCAATGGGATAGGCCGGGGGTTCGCACCCCCGGAGCCCCCCGCGCCGCTTGACCTACTCCGGCTGTGACCGTTTCCCACCGGAGCGAAAACCCGGGGATAGACCCTCCGGAACCCCCCGGCTTCCCCCCCTACGCCAGCTTCGGCGAGGACCGGTGGGCCTCCCGACGGCGGCGGCGCTTCTCGCGGTGGCGCTTGACCTGGCGGGCGAGGTCCTCGGCGGCGAGGTTCACCGAGTGGACCATGTCCTCGGAGCTCTCGCAGGCGCGCAGGGTGACCCCCTTCAGGTAGAGCGTCACCTCGACGACCTCGGACTCGCGGATGGCGGGGTTGCGCTGCTCGAAGAGCTCAACCTCCATCTCCGCGAGCTCGGACACCTGGCGCGAAACCTTCGCGAACTTCTTGTGCACCCGCTCCCTCAGCTCGTCGCCGACCGTGACGTTGCGCCCTTTCACGCTGATCCGCATGCGCCCTCCTCAGGGTGTCGCTTGTGAGGTGTGCCTCGATCGTAGACCTCTTGGCGGCCGGGCTCAAGCCGTTTGGACGGATGGTCCGCCCTGACGACCTCTAGCGTCCCGGCGTGCGCGCGAAGGTGACGGCGCCGAGCACCGCGCAGCCCGCGTCGCGCAGCGCCTCGGCGCAGGCGGCGAGCGTCGCGCCGGTGGTCGCGACGTCGTCGACGAGCACCGCCCGTGGCGGCGCCGTCGCGCGCGGCCCGACCTCGACCC
>JBPCPD010000229.1:0-10570 GCA_050999535.1 Thermoleophilaceae bacterium | reverse complement strand
CCCATGGGCCGGTCAGACGCTCGCACACTGGTCGAGGAGCGTCAGCGCCAGGTCGAGGCCGGTCTCGAGCGCCTCGACGCTCACCCGCTCGTCGGGCTGGTGGTTGGCCTCGGTGGCGTTGGCGATGTTGAGCATCGGCAGCCCGGCCTCGATCAGCGCGTTGGCGTCGCTGCCGCCGCCGCTGGTGACGTAGGCCGGCTCGATCCCGAGCGACTCGAGCGCGCCCGCGGCGGCTCTAACCTGCGGTGCGGTCCGCGGCAGGCGGTAGGCCCGGAACAGCTGTTCGACCGTCGTCTCGACGTCACACTCGAGGTCGGTGGCGGCCTCGGTGCAGGCGTCGACCATCTCTCCCGCGAGGCTCGACGCCGTCGCATCGTCGCGGCTGCGCGCCTCGAGCGCGACGCGGCAGCGCTCGGCGACCACGTTGGCCGCGGTCCCGCCCTCGATCGTCCCGGCGTTGGCCGTGGTCTGCCCGTCGATACGTCCGAGGCGCATCGCCGCGATCGCGCGCGCGGCGGCGAGGATCGCGTTGCGCCCGTCCTCCGGGCGGATGCCGGCGTGGGCTGCGGCTCCGTGGAAGCGGGCCTCGAGGGCGAAGTAGGACGGCGAGCCGACGATCAGCTCGCCGATCGGGGTCGCGTGGTCGAAGACGAAGCCGAAGTCGCTCGCCAGCCACGAGCGATCGAGCGCCTTGGCGCCGCGCAGCGCCAGCTCCTCGGCGGTGGTCAACAGCAGCTCGACCCCGACCGGTGACCCCACGCGCGCGATCCGGCGCGCGACGCCGAGCAGGACCGCGACCGCGGCCTTGTTGTCGGCGCCGAGGATCGCCGCGTGGCGGTTGGTGAGAGAACCGTTCTCGCGCACGACCTCGACCGGGCCCTCCAGCGGAACCGTGTCCAGATGCGCGCAGAGCAGCACCGTGGGCGCGCCCTCGGGTCCGGGCAGGCGGGCGAGCAGGTTGCCGGCGTTCGACCCGACCTGGGCGGCGGTCGCGTCCTCCTCCACCTCGATGCCCTCCGCCGCGAGATCGGCGATCACCGCGTCGGCCATCGCCCGCTCGCTCAGCGACGGGCTCTCGATCTCGCACAGGCGGACGAAGTCGGCGAGCAGGCGCTCGCGCTCGGCGCCCGATGCGCGCGCCGCGCCGGTCACGCGCGGCTGTGGGCGCCGACGCTCGAGACCTCGGCGGAGAGCCCATGGCCGTCCTCGCCGGCCGGACGCTGCTCGCGAGCGTGCCCCAGCGCGGCGCCGACGAACTCACGAAAAAGCGGCTGCGGGCGCAGCGGGCGCGACTTGAACTCCGGGTGGAACTGTGAGGCGACGAAGAACGGATGATCCGCCAACTCTACGATCTCGACGAGGCGGTCGTCGGGCGAGGTACCCGAGCAGACCAGCCCCTCGGCCTCGAGCCGGCGGCGGAGGTGGTTGTTGACCTCGTAGCGGTGACGGTGGCGCTCGTAGATCACCGGCTCGCCGTAGACCTCCCGCGCACGGGTGCCCGGATGCAGCTTGACGGGGTCCGCGCCGAGGCGCATCGTCCCGCCCATGTCGCGCACCTCCTTCTGCTCGGGCAGCAGGTCGACTACCGGGTAGGGCGTCTCAGGATCGAACTCGGTCGAGTTGGCGCCCTCCATCGCGGCGACGTGGCGGGCGTACTCCGCGACGGCGATCTGCATGCCGAGGCAGATTCCCAGGTACGGGACGCCGCGCTCGCGGGCGTACTGCGCGGCGCGGATCTTGCCCTCGATCCCGCGCACGCCGAAGCCGCCGGGGATCAGGATCCCGTCGCACTCGGCCAGCTCGGAGACGGCCTCCTCGTCGGTCAGGCGCTCGGAGTCGACCCAGCGAACCTCGACCCGTGCGCCGTGGTGAGCGCCGGCGTGCTCGAGCGACTCGATCACCGACAGGTAGGCGTCCTCGAGCTTGGTGTACTTGCCGACCAGGCCGATGCGCACCGGCTCGCTCGCGCGCTCGTAGCGCTTGACCAGCGACTCCCAGCCGGACAGGTCCGGCGGCTCGGTCTCGATGCCGAAGTGGTCGAGCACCGTGTCGTCGACGCCCTCGGCGCGGAAGTAGAGCGGGACCTTGTAGATCGAGTCGACGTCGCGCGCGGAGACGACCGACTCGACGGGCAGGTTGACGAACAGCGCGATCTTCTCGCGGATGTCGCGCGAGAGCGGCTCCTCGCTGCGGCACATGACCATGTCGGGCTGGATGCCGATGCGACGCAGCTCCTGAACCGAGTGCTGGGTCGGCTTGGTCTTCAGCTCACCGGCATGGCCGAGGTAGGGCACCAGCGTGAGGTGGAGGAACATGCACCGCTCGCGGCCCTCGTCGACCTGGAACTGGCGCAGCGCCTCGAGGAACGGCAGCGACTCGATGTCGCCGACCGTGCCGCCGATCTCGGTGATCACGATGTCGACGTCGTCGGCCTGGGCGACGCGCCGGATTCGGTTCTTGATCTCGTCGGTGACGTGGGGGATCACCTGGACGGTGCCGCCGTGGTAGTCCCCGCGGCGCTCGCGGCGAATGACGCTGTCGTAGACCGCACCGGTCGTGACGTTGCTCCCGCGCGTCGTGTTGACGTCTGTGAAGCGCTCGTAGTGGCCGAGGTCGAGGTCGGTCTCGGCGCCGTCCTCGGTCACGAACACCTCGCCGTGCTGGAACGGGCTCATCGTGCCCGGATCGACGTTGATGTACGGATCGAACTTCTGCAGCGAGACCGACAGGCCGCGGGCGACGAGCAGCTGGCCGATCGAAGCGGCGGCGATCCCCTTACCGAGCGAGGAGACGACGCCGCCGGTCACGAAGATGAAGCGGCTTCCGTCGGCTGTCGATGGGCGGCGTGGCATCGAATGGCTCGCTCGCGAGTGTAGACCGGGGGGCGGCGGAAGAGGGGAGTCCGGCTCAGCAGTCGAGCGCAGCTCCCGCGGCCCGGCAGATCTCGTGCATCCGGGGTCCCAGCGTTCCGAGCCGGCGAACCAGCATGGGCTTTGGAAACGGCCGCACGTTGTCGAACGATGCGACCGACTGGGCCGGCAGACCCTCGTCGCGCCCGAGGCACAACTCGCTCGGAAGGCCTCGAATGCGCGTCGTCACCGGCGCCACGAGGACGCGCTGCATCACCTCGTTTGCGGCGTCGCGGCTCACGATCAGGAACGGACGCCCCTTCTCGTCGGGCGCCTCGCCCCACCACAGCTCCCCGCGCGCTACCACCACCGCTCCCAGGGCTCGTCTCGAATCGACTCCAGCGCCTGGCGCGTCGCGTCGGCCAGCTCGTCCTCGGTCTCGGGAAGCCGAGCGAAGGCGTCACGGTAGCGCTGGTCGGCCTCCTGCCGGTGCCGGCTGGTGACGACCGCCTCGAGTCCGGTGCGAATGGCCTGCGAACGGCTGTCGAAAGCCCCTCGCTCGACGAGCCGGTCGATCTCGTCCAGTAACTCGTCCGGGAGCTTCACTGCGACCTGTTTCGTCACACCTTCAGTATACCGTGACGTCATACGATCATGTCGCCCTACAGGGCCGACGTTTCCTGCCGCGCCACCCGCGTCAGCATGAGCCACGGAACCTCAGGCTGCGAGCAGCTCCTCGGCGTGGCGTCGGGCGCCGTGGTCGGAGGCGTCGGCGCCGAGCATCCGGCAGAGCTCGGCGACCACTCCGTCGGAGGCATCGAGGCGCTCGACGGTCGCACGCGCGACCTCCTCGTCGTCCGCGCCCGACTTCTCGACCCGGAAGTGGACGTCGGCGAGCGCGGCGATCTGGGGCAGGTGGGTGATGCAGAGCACCTGGCGCCCCTGGGCGAGCGCGCGCAGCCGCTCGCCGACCGCGCGCGCCGTCTGCCCACCGACCCCGGCGTCGACCTCTTCGAAGACCAGCGTCCCAGCCGAGCCGGCACCCGCGACGGCCATCAAGGCGAGCATCACGCGCGACAGCTCGCCGCCGGAGGCGCTCTCGCGCACCGGTGCGGCGGCGACGCCGGAGTTGGGGGCAAGCATCAGCTCGACGCGCTCGGCACCGCTCGCGCAAGGCTCCTCGCGCGGCTCGAGCTCGACTGAGAAGCTCGCGCCGGGCATCGCGAGGCTGGCGAGCTCGTCGCGCACGCGCTCGGCGAGCTCCGGCGCCGCGGACGTGCGGCCCGCGGTCAGCTGCCCGGTGAGCCGCGCGCGCTCCTGCTCGGAGGCCTCGAGCTCGGACTCGGCTGACTCGATCGCCAGCTCGGCCCCCTCGAGGCGCTCGCGATCGGCCTGGCAGCGCTCGGCGTGCTCGAGCACCGCCGCGACGCTACCGCCGTGCTTGCGCAGCAGCCGCTCGTATGACTCGAGGCGCTCCTCGACCGCGTGCAGTCGCTCGGGATCGGCATCGAGGCCCTCGACGTAGCGGCGCAGCTCGCCCGCGAGGTCGTCGGCCTCGATCCGCAGCGCACCCAGCCGCCCCGCGAGCTCGTCGAGCTCCGGATCGGCGCCCGCGACCGCACCGGCGAGCCGCTCGGCCTCGGCGAGCCCCGCCGCGGCGCCGGCCTGCTCGCCCGACTCGGAGGCGAGCGCCTCCCCGCCGGCGGCGGCCGCGGCACGCAGGCCGTCGACCTGGCGCAGCCGCTCGCGCTCGGCGCGCAGGGCCGCCTCGTCCTGCTCACCGGGGTCGAGCTGCTCGATCTCGCCGATCTCGAAGGCGAGCAGGTC
The DNA here is from genome assembly GCA_050999535.1 of Thermoleophilaceae bacterium. Classification (GTDB taxonomy): domain Bacteria; phylum Actinomycetota; class Thermoleophilia; order Solirubrobacterales; family Thermoleophilaceae; genus JAAYBF01. Next base: position 5,894 of record JBPCPD010000229.1, on the reverse strand, counting down.
GAGATCGCGATCGCGCGCGCCTGCGCGAGCCCGCAGCCGCTCGAGTTCGGCGCGCAGTGCACGTACCCGCGCATGAGCGGCCGCGACGCGGTCGCGCAGCACGAGGTGCTCGGTCCCGCAGAAGCCGTCGAGCAGCTCGAGCTGGGCCGAGGCGACGGTCAGCCGCCGGTGCTCGTGCTGGCCGAAGAAGGCGAGCAGGCGCCCGCCGAGCTCGCGCAGGTCGGCCGCGCTGGCCGAGCGGCCCTGGACGTAGGCACGCGTACGGCCCTCGGCGCTGACACGTCGCGCGAGCACGATCTCCTCCGGATCCTCGCCCAGGCGCTCGCGCAGCTCCTCGAGCTCGGGGGCGTCGAGCAGCCCCGCGGGCGGGACGAACGCTCCCTCGACGTAGGCCTCGGTCGCCCCGGGCCTGACGATCCCGCTGCGCGGGCGCCCGCCGAGCAGCAGGTCGAGCGCGTTGGCGAGCACTGTCTTGCCCGCCCCGGTCTCGCCGGTGACCGCATTCAGACCCTGCCCGGGCCGCAGCTCGGCGCGCTCGATCAGGAGCAGGTTCTCGATCCGCAGCTCGATCAGCACAGGAGGGGGTCTAGCAACGGCCCCCGACAGACCGCAGGCGCGTTGGCGAGCTTGTGACTGAGCGTGGGTGGTCAGTGGCTCAGGCGACCGAACTTGTCACGCAGGCGGCGATAGAACGACGCCCCCGAAACCTGGGCGAGCTGGGCCATGCTGTCGCGGAAGCGCAGCTCGACGCGCTCCTCGGCGTCGAGCGTGCAGACTCGGCGCCCGTCCGTGGTCACGTCCACGGGCTCGCCCTTGGAGCGATTGACCACCTGCAGAACGTCATCGGGCGCCACCACCAGCGCTCGCGCGGTGAGCGTGTGCGGGGCGATGAACGAGACGACGTAGCCCGCGACCCCCCAGGCAAGCACCGGTCCGCCGTTGGCGAGGTTGTAGCCGGTCGATCCGGCGGGGGTCGCCACGACGATGCCGTCGCAGCGCACGTCGCCGAGCTGCTCGCCGCCGACCGAGTAGACGAGGTCGGCGACGCGCAGCTCCTGGCGCCGGTGGAAGGAGACGTCGTTGACCGCGATGCGGTCGCCGCCGGAAGTCGAGACCGTCAGCGCCGGGAGCGCCAGCACTTCGAAGTCCCCCGCCAGCGCGCGCGCGAAGCCGGCGTCGAGCCCGTCGCGCTCGACGGTGGCGAGGAAGCCGATCTCGCCGAAGTTCAGCGCGAAGACGGGCACGTCGCGACCCGAGAAGCGGCGCAGCGTCGAAAGGATCGTGCCGTCGCCGCCGAGCACGAGCGCGAGGTCGGTCTCCCCGTCGGGATCGGCCCCGATGCTGGCGCCCTCGATCCGACCGAGGTCGTGCTTGACGACCTCCTCCGGCGGGATCCGCAGCTCGACCCCGGCTTCGGAGCACTGGGCCGCGAGCCGGCCGATCGCCTCCGCCATCGAGCCCGGGTTGCGGCGGGTGAACAGGGTCACCGACCGCGGCGGCGTCTCGGCATGGCCGATGAGGTGCGCGCGCGGCGCGTCGCTCACGGCTCGACCTCCCGCGCCGCGGCCTCGAGATCGTCGATCGCGCCCGCGCGGGCTCCTTCTGCGATCCAGACGAAGCTCTCGCGATTGCCCGCGGGGCCCGGCAGGCCCGAGGAGGCGTAGCCGAGCACCGCGACCCCGAGCGAGTCGTGCATCAGGCGCCCGACCGAGACCAGGGCGTCGCGGCGGTCCGCGGCCGATCGCACCACCCCGCCGCGCCCGACGCGCTCGCGGCCGACCTCGAACTGTGGCTTGACCAGCGCGAGGCAGTCGAAGCGCTCGGCCGCGCAGGCCAGGACCCCCGGCAGCGCCTTGGCGAGCGAGATGAACGACAGGTCGGCCACGATCAGATCAGGGAGCCAGGGCAGGGCCGCGGGGTCCAGCGAACGGGCGTTGGTGCGCTCGAGCACGATCACGCGCGGGTCCTCGCGCAGCGAGAGGTGCAGCTCGCCGTAGGCGACGTCGAGCGCCACGACGACCTCGGCGCCGCGTTGGAGCAGGCAGTCGGTGAACCCGCCGGTCGAGGCGCCGGCGTCGAGGCAGCGGCGCCCGTCGACATCGACCGCGAGCGCGTCCAGGGCGTTTTGCAGCTTGATCCCGCCGCGCGAGACGAACGGCGGACGCTCGGCGACCGCGATCGCGACGTCGCCGGTGACCATCTGCCCGGGCTTCTCGGCCCTGCGCCCGTGGCCGCCGAGCTGAACCTCCCCGGCGATCACGGCCGCCGCCGCGCGCGAGCGCGACTCGAACAACCCGCGCTCGGCCAGGAGCGTGTCGAGCCGCTGCTTGGGCATCGGCGCAGCGTATCCGCGCGCCCTGAGCGCCGCCGGACCGGGAGGGCGCCCGCGCCTCCCCGGGACAGTGTGAGCACCCTCACAGTGGCGCTCGCTGTCGCGACTAAGTTGGTTTGCAGTGACTCGCTCACGGCACGCAGCGTCGACGCGCTGCGGCGCGCCCGCTGCGGCACAAGACTTCCTCTCATAGCTCACATATCGCATCACTCCCTCCCCCTGGAAACGGCCCGCCAATAGGTGGGTCGTTTCCTTTAAGGGGTTCCTGTCTGCATATGGCCAACCTCGCCGAGCCTCGTGTCAAGGCGGCGATCCGCTGCTGTCGCGCGACACGTCAACTCGCCCCGAGAAGCGTGCCCACGCCAGGTGCGGCACCCGTAGCAGGGCGGTGCTACACTCTACTCCGTGCCGACCACCCGCCCGCGCTACACGCTGACCGACACCGGTGAGCTCGCCGACATGCTCGATGCTGCCGCCCGACGCTGGCCAGAAGAGCCGCGCCGTAAGGAGCTGCTGGTGCGCCTGGCGGCCGCCGGTGGCGAAGCGGTCTCACGAGAGCTCGCCGAGATGGATCAGGGCAGCCGCCGAGAGCGACAGCGCGCTGCCCTCGCGAAGATCGGTCAGCTCGTCGACGCGGACGCTCTGCTGGACGACCTGGCCTGGCGTTGAGCCAGCTGCTGCTGCTCGACAAGTCCGCCCTCGTCCGCGGCCTCGACGTCGAACCGCGTTGGCAGGACGCGGAGCTCTGCCTGTGCGCGATCACCCGCTTGGAGACGCTGTTCAGCGCACGTTCCGAAGCGGACTACGCCGCGTTGGAGAGCTCACTCGACTGCTTCCGCAATCTACGCATGGACGTTCACACGTTCGCCATCGCAGCGACGGCGCAACGGGAGCTCGCGGCCACCGGGGAGCACCGCGTCCCGATCCCCGACCTGCTCCTCGGCGCATGCGCGCAGCAGCACGCTGCCGATGTCATGCATGTCGACCGCCACTTCGACACGCTCGCCAAGGTGCTCGGCTTCCGGGCGCTGCGCGCCGACGAGGCCTGACGGGACCGCTACGCCAGCGCGCCGCGCGCGTCCGGCGCGAGCACCGTCTCGGCCACCCGCTTGGCCACGGCCTCGGGCGTCAGCCCGACCTCCTCGCGCAGCAGCCCCGGCGAGCCGTGGGTTACGTAGCGGTCGGGCAGGCCGCAGCGCAGAACGCGCACGGCGCCCATCAGGTCGCGGTCGCTGAGGTGCTCGATCACGCCCGCGCCGAAGCCCCCGGCGAGCACGTTCTCCTCGACGGTGACGAGCACGTCGTGCGAGGCGGCCAGCGAGGCGAGCAGCTCGCCGTCGAGCGGCTTGGCGAAGCGCGCGTCGGCCACCGTCGGCTCGATCCCGTGCTCGGCGGCGAGCAGCTCGGCGGCGCCGAGCGCCACCGGCACCCCGTAGCCGTAGCCGAGCAACGCCACGCGCTCGCCCTGGCGCAGCAGCTCGCCCGTGCCGATCTCGATCCGCTCGGGCTCGTCGGGCAGCACCACGCCCTCGGCCGCGCCGCGCGGATAGCGCAGCGCCACCGGGCCTTCGTGGGCGATCGCGGTGTGGAGCATGTGCACGAGCTGGCCCTCGTCGCGCGGGGCCATCAGCGTGATGTGGGGCAGGCAGCGCTGCCACGAGATGTCGAAGGCACCGTGGTGGGTCGGGCCGTCGTCGCCGACCAGCCCGGCGCGATCCATCGCGAAGACCACGTCGAGCTGCTGCAGGCAGACGTCGTGGACGATCTGGTCGAAGGCGCGCTGGAGAAAGTTCGAGTAGATCGCCGCGACCGGCTTGGCTCCCTGCAGCGCGAGCCCGGCGGCGAACAGGATCGCGTGCTGCTCGGCGATGCCGACGTCGTAGTAGCGCTCGGGCATCGCCTTCTGGAGGATGTCGAGGCCGGTGCCGGTGTTCATCGCCGCGGTGATGCCGATCACGCGCTCGTCGCGGCGAGCCTCGGCCACCAGCGCGTCGCCGAAGACCTTCGTGTACTGCGCCGGCGCCGGGTTGGGGTCCTTGGCCGGCTGGGGAGCCTTGGTCGCGGGCGCGCCGTTGACGATCGAGGCGGGCTTGGCGGCGTGCCACTTCTCCATCCCCTCCAGGCCGCCGTCCTCGGCGGGCCCGAAGCCCTTGCCCTTGACCGTCGCGCAGTGCACCACGACCGGCCGGCCGGCCTCGAGCGCCTCACCCATCGCCTCGCGCAGGGCGGCGACGTCGTGGCCGTCGATGACGCCGATGTAGGCGAGGTCGAGCTCCTCGAAGAACAGTCCGGGCGCCCAGTAGGCCTTGAGCGACTCCTTGAAGATCGGGCCGAAGCGCTCGATGCGCTCGCCGATGCCCGCGGGCAGGCGCGCGAGTTGGGTCTCGATCTCCTCGCGGCGGTGGTGCAGCTTGGGATTCATGCGGATGCGGTGGAAGTAGCGCGACAGCGCGCCGACGTTGGGGGCGATCGACATGCCGTTGTCGTTGACGACGATCACGATCGGCACGCCCAGGCCGCCGGCGTTCTGCAGGCCCTCGAAGGCGACGCCGCCGGTCAGCGCGCCGTCCCCGACGACAGCCATGACGCGCCCGTCCTCGCCGACGCCCCGGCGCATCGCCTCCTTGAGCCCGACGGCGTAGCCGACCGCGGTCGAGGCGTGGCCGGCGCCCATGATGTCGTGCTCGGACTCCTCGACCGAGCAGAACGGGGCCAGCCCGCCGTACTTTCGGATCGTGTGCAGCTCGCCGCGGCGCCCGGTCAGCACCTTGTGCGGGTAGGCCTGGTGGCCGACGTCCCAGAGAATCTTGTCGCGCGGCGAGTCGAGCAGGCTGTGCGCGGCGACGGCGATCTCCGCGGCCCCGAGGTTCGCGCCGAAGTGGCCGCCGATCTCGCCGATCGTGTCGATGATCAGCTCGCGGACCTCCTGGGCGAGCTGCTGGAGCTGGACGTCGTCGAACCTGCGGAGGTCCGCGGGTCCGTCGACGCTGTCTATCAGTGGCTTCATGTCGGTCGTGTCAGCACGTAGTCGGCAATCATGGCGAGTCGCCCGACGCGCCCTCCGGCCTGCTCGAGTGCCTCCAGTGCCGCGGCGTGGGACTCGACCGCCAGCGCCCGTGCGCGCTTGAGGCCGAGCACGCTGACGTAGGTCCGCTTACCGTGACGCTCATCCGAGCCGCTTGGCTTGCCGAGCGTGGCGTCCTCGCCGGTCACGTCGAGTATGTCGTCGACGATCTGGAACACGATGCCAAGCTCGGCCGCAAAGCGACGCAGACCGATTGTGGCAGGTCCACTCGCTCCGCAGAGGTGGATCGCGCAGCCGACCGACGCCTCGATCAGGCGCCCCGTCTTGAGCCCGTGCAGGCGGCGCAGCGAGGCCACGCCGTCGGCCGGGGTCGCGACCTGCTCGCGGGCGCCGGTGACGTCGAGGAACTGCCCGCCGACCATGCCGTCGACGCCGATCGCCGCCGTCAGCTCGCCCGCCGCCGCGAGCAGCGCGTCGGGCCGGCCCGGCTGCCCGGTCAGCGCGAGCTGCAGCGCCTCGGCGAAGAGCCCGTCGCCG
>JBPCPD010000095.1:0-4817 GCA_050999535.1 Thermoleophilaceae bacterium | reverse complement strand
TCTCCGAGCAGGTTCGCCGGCGCTCCGAGGTGGGCGGCGACGCGGGCCAGGCGCGGGCGGCCGTCGCGGTCGCGGCGTCGGTCTCGACGTCGAGCGGCGATGCGGGCCCTGGATCTGAGCAGCGGGTCGCGCACGGGTCGGCGGCGGCGGTCGCGGTGCTCGCGGCGCCCGAGGCGCAGCTCGAGCGGGCGACCGATGCCGGCGTCCACTCCGCCCCGGTCCCCGATCTGGACCGCGTCAAGGCACTGTGGAGCGGCGTCGCCGACGCGGTGCGCGAGCAGAACGCGATGGTCGCCGCGCTGATCGCCGACGCGGTGCCGAGCGTGCTCGAGGGCAGCCGCCTGACCGTCGCCTTCCCGGCTGACGCCGCCTTCTCCAAGCGCAAGGCCGAATCGAACCGCGAGCTGGTCCTAGCCGCGCTGCGCAGCCTGACGGGCTCCGCGCTGACGATCGTCTTCGAGCTCAGCGACGGCGAGCAGGAGCGTCCGGCGGCGCGCACGCTGGCCGCCGAGGATCTGATCGACGCCCTGCGGCGCGAGTTCGGAGCCGAGGAGATCCTGCTCGAGGCCGCACCCGACGACTCCCCACCCGACACCGAGGACTGACGATGCCCAAGCAGCCGAACATGAACGAGATGATGGCCCAGGTCCAGCAGATGCAGGCCGAGATGGAGAAGGCGCAGGAGTCGCTCAAGCACGAGTCCGTCGAAGCCAGCGCGGGCGGCGGGATGGTGACCGTGAAGATCAGCGGCGAGCTCGAGCTGCTCGAGCTGCGCATCAATCCTGAGGCCGTCGACCCCGAGGACGTCGACCTGCTCCAGGACATGGTCCTCGCCGCGACCAATGAGGCGCTGCGTTCCGCGCAGGAGCTGGCGTCGACCAAGCTGGGCGCCGCGACCGGCGGGCTCGGCGGCGCGGGCGGGCTCGGCGGGTTGGGGCTGCCGGGTATGTAGGAGGTTCTCGGTGCGGTGCCGGGCCGATCGACGATCGGCCTGCGCTCCTCCCGGAGGCTCTCGGTGCGATGCTCGGCCGATGAAGGGGTGCGGTGCTGGACCGATCGACGATCGGCCTGCGCTCGACCCCGATCGGCCTGCGCTCGACCGCGACGGCTAGCGCTCGACCGCGACGCCTAGCGACGGGTCGCGAGCGCGCGGGCGAGGGTCGCCGCGACGGCTTCGGGATGCCGGGTGATACGGCGCCAGGTCAGCCGGCGGATCCGCAGGCCCGCGTCATCGAGGTCGGCGTCGCGCACGCGGTCGCTCTCGAACGCGCGGTGCCCGCTGTGGAAGCGGTGGCCGTCGATCTCGACCGCAAGCCCCTGCTCACGCCAGAGGGCGTCGACCTCGTAGGGACCGACCTTGACGTTGAGCTCGGGCGGCGGCAGCTCGGCGCGACGTACGAGCGCCAGGAATCGCTCCTCGGACTCGGCCCGCGTGCGGGTGGTCCCGGGAGCACCGTCGAGCAGGGCGCGCAGGCGGGCGGTGCCGGGCCGGCCGGGCTGGCGCTCGAGCGCCCGGACCAGGTCGTGCTCGCGCAGGAGCCTCAGTGCGATCGCCTCGTCGAGGACGCGCTCCAGCGCCCGGCCGTTGCTCGTGGCGGCGAGGTCGAGCAGGGTTCGGGTCGGGCTGGTGACGGGGATGCCGTGCCGCGTCCGCGCGTCTCCGCGGCTGAGGTCGGTGACGCGGTGCGTGTGGACGCCAGGCTTGGGTCCAGCGTTGCGGTTGGCGACGGTGACGTGCACCGTATCGCCATGTCTCTCCTCGGCCCCAGGCTGCGGCCGCCAATCTGGTCGGCTCTGGCGCGCACAGATTGGAGATCGCCCCGCGAGAACGCCCCGTCGTCACGCTGTAGGTGCTGTGAGCCCGCCACGACCCAACCATGCCGCCTCGCAGCCGCCGCGACGCGCCGCAAGCGCGCGAGTTCGCATTCCCGTCACGTTCCTCTTACCGAGCTGTTGCAGTTGTTCCCGCCACGGATCAGACCACCGCGGCGAATAGCCTTGACGACACACAATGCTCGCGCCGCCCGTCAACCGCCTGATCACCGAGCTCGCCCGCCTTCCCGGCGTCGGCCAGCGCACCGCCCAGCGGCTCGCCTTCCATCTCCTGCGCGCGCCCGAGTCCGAGGCGTTCGGTCTCGCCGACGCGATCCGCGAGGTGCGCGAGACCGTCGGCCAGTGTGAGGTCTGCTTCAACCTGGCGACCGAAGCGCGCTGTCGCATCTGTCAGGACGAGCGGCGCGACGGCGAGCTGATCTGCGTCGTCGAGGAGCCGAGCGACGTCATCCCGATCGAGCGCACGAACGAGTTCGGCGGCCGCTACCACGTGCTCGGTGGCGCGCTCTCGCCGATCGACGGCGTCGACGCCGAGGATCTGCACATCACCGAGCTGATCGAGCGCGCTGCGAGCAACGGCGTGCGCGAGGTCGTCGTCGCCACCAACGCGACGACGACCGGCGAGGCAACGGCGCTCTACCTAGCCGACGCTCTGCGCGAGCGCGCGCCGCAGGTCACCGTGACGCGCCTGGCGAGCGGCCTGCCGGCGGGCTCGGACCTCGAGTACGCCGACGAGATCACGCTCGGCTCGGCATTCCGGGGCAGGCGCGCGCTGTAGCGCCGGGCCCTGTAGGGCACTCCCCGTCCGCGGCCTGGGTATCGCGAGTCCTGGCTCGCTTCAGGGGCGCCCCCTACCGCGCCATCGCCCGCGAGATCACCATCCGCTGGATCTCGTTCGTCCCCTCGTAGATCTGGGTGATCTTCGCGTCGCGCATCATCCGCTCGACCGGGTACTCGTCGACGTAGCCGAAGCCGCCCAGCACCTGGATCGCCTCGATCGTGACCTCCATCGCGGTGTCGGAGGCGAACAGCTTGGCCATCGACGAGTAGCGCGCCAGCTGCGGGTCGTCGCGGTCGGCCATCGCGCACGCCTTGTAGAGCAGCTCGCGCGCGGCGGCCGTCTTGGTCTGCATATCGGCGAGCTTGAAGGCGATCGCCTGGTGCTCGATGATCGGCTTGCCGAACGATATGCGCTGCTTGGCGTAGGCGGTCGCGTAGTCGATCGCGCCCTGGGCGATCCCGACTGCCTGGGCACCCGCGCCGAGCCGCGTGCGCTCGAGCGTCGAGAGCGCGACGGCCATGCCGCGGCCCTCCGCGCCGATCATGTGGTCGGCGGGCACGCGCACGTCCTCGAGCACCGGCTGTCCGGTCGGCGAGCCCTTGATGCCGAGCTTGTGCTCGAGCTTGGGCACCGAGAACCCGGGACGGTCGTGCTCGACGACGAACGCCGAGAAGCGCCGCTTGTCGCGATCGGTGACCGCGAAGACGACGTAGAAGTCCGCGACCGTCGCGTTGGTGATCCAGTTCTTGGTGCCGTTGAGCACCCACTGGTCACCGTCGCGGACGGCGCTCGTGCGCATCGCGCTCGGATCGGAGCCGGCCTCGGGCTCGGACAGGCAGAACGCCGGTGACCACTCGCCCGAGGCGCACTTCGGCAGCCAGCGCTGCTGCTGCTCCTCGGTGCCGTGCAGCTGGATCGGCAGCGTGCCGAGCTCCTGGACCATCAGGATCAGCGCCGAGGACGCGCACGCCTTGGCGATCTCCTCGACGGCGATGTTGAGCATCAGCGTGCCGGTCCCGGTGCCGCCGCGCTCCTCGGGGAATGGCAGGCCGAGCAGGTCGTGCTCGGCGAACAGCCTGCGGATGTCCCACGGGTACGCACCGGTGCGGTCGATCTCGGCCGCGCGCGGCGCCACCTCGCCCTGGACGAGGTCGCGGATGGTCGCGCGGAAGTCCTCGAACTCCTGCGGGACCGTGTAGGCGTCGGCTCCTGCCGTCGCGGTCGTGGTCGTGGCAACAACGATACGCCGGGGTCTCCGACCGACCGTGCCGCGTCGCCGCGCTTGGCAGGCCGAGCGGAGTCGAGCAGGCCGTAGCGGGCCTTCATCAAGAGGATTCGCCCGACCGCCTCGTCGAGGCGGCGCGTGCTGAGCTTGCCCCGCAGCGCAGCGGAGAGCACGGCCCCGTAGGCGGCGTCCTGCAACTCGGGCGAGCCCGAGAGCTGGACCATGTCCGCGCCGGCGCGGATCGCCATCACCGCCGCCTCGGGCGCCTCGTAGAGGCTCGCGACGGCCGGCGAGGTGAGGTCGTCGGTGATCGCGACCCCCTCGAAGTCGAGGTCGTCGCGCAGCAGCCCGGTCGCGACCGAGCGCGACAGCGATCCCGGTGTGACGAAGTCGTCGAGCACGTAGAGGCCGTGGCTGAGCACCACTGCCGGCACCTCGGCGGCGATCGCCGCGCGGAAGGGCACGAGGTCCGTGCCCCGCAGCTCGTCCTCGGACAGGCCGACCTGCGCCGGGCCGGCGGCCGTGTCCTGCGCGGCCGAGCCGAGCCCGGGGAAGTGCGCCGCCGCGCTGATCACGCCTTCCTCGCGATATGCCTCGATGACCCCCTCGGCGAAGCGCGCGGTCTGCTGCGCATCGTCGGAGAAGGCCCGGTCGCCGAGCGCCCGCGAGCGGGGCGGTGCGACATCCGCGAGCGGCGCCAGCACGCCGTCGATGCCGGCGGCGCTCAGCCGGGGGGCGGCCCGGCGCGCCTGCACGGCGCCCTGCGAGGGCGCGGCAAGCAGCGCCGGCTCGGTCTCCGGCCCGATGCCCGCGATGGCGTTGAACCGCCCGCCCTCCTGCGCGGCCAGCAGCAGCGGGCGTACGTGGCCGGAGCTCCGCGCCACGCCGCGGGCCGCTGCGGTCAGCGCACGCAGGGCGCCCGGGCCGGGCGCGTTCTCACGCTCGACCACCAGGCCGCCGAGGTCGCGGCGGCGCAGC
>JBPCPD010000076.1:0-10051 GCA_050999535.1 Thermoleophilaceae bacterium | reverse complement strand
GCGCATCGAGCTCGGTCGAGGCCACGAAGTCCTGCTCGGCCGCGGGGCCGAGCGCCGCGAAGCCGGCACGGACCCGCTCGAGGTAGTCGCGCGGGACGACCGCGCGGCCCTCCGCTCGCCCGCGCCGCAGGCGCGCGCGCCCCGCTGCCGAGCCGCGATAGGTCCAGACCCGCCCCTCGACGCCCTCGATGCGGTCGGTCACCTCGACGCGATCGTAGTTGCGCTCGCGCCGGTCGAGCTCCTCCAGCTCTGCGTCGTCGACCGCGCAGACGAGGCCGTTGACGCTCGCTGCCGGGTCGGGCACGACGTCGAGGAAGGCCACGTAGACGCCGGGACGACGGTCGCCGCCGCGCTCGCGGTAGACCTTGTAGCCCGCGATAGCGCGCGCGTTGTCCATCGCTACGCCGAAGACGCGCCGGAAGCCCGGCAGCCGCGCCGGGATGCCCGCGCCGGTCCCGTCGGGCACCAGCGAGGCGTAGCCGAAGATGCGCAGCGCGCCCACGGGCTCAGTCTGCCCATCGTCGCGCGAGGCCCCTGCGCGCGAGCAGGTCGCGCAGCTCGAGCAGGGCGGTGTAGGTGGGCAGGGCGAACAGCGCGCGGCCGTCGTCGCCGGCGTCGGCGACCGCCGCATCGAGCGAGGCGCCGACGTCGCGCTCGACGGCGATCTCGACCTCGATGCCCGCGTACTTCAGGCGCAGCGCCATCTCCTCCGCGCGCGTGCCCGCGCAGGTCACGCGCCGTACGCGACCCGCGAGCAGCTCGAAGTCGGCATCCCAGATCCAGGAGACGTCGCGGCCGTCGGCGATGTTGTCGTTGAGCGCGAGCCACAGGTCGAGCGAGCCGTCCTCGAGCGTCAGCGTGCGCAGCACCTCGTTGGCGCCGGTCGGGTTCTTGACCAGCAGGATCGACACCGGTCGCCCCCCGACGGCGATCGTCTCGACCCGGCCGAAGGCGCCTCCGAACCCGTTCAGCGCGTCGCGCACGTGCTCGAGCGGAGCGCCGAGCTCGAGCGCGAGCGCGGTCGCCGCGATCGCGTTGTAGACGTTGTAGAGCCCCGGCAGCGGGAGCGCGAGCTCGAGCGGGCCGGAGGGTGTCGACAGCTCCACCCGGGCGCCCCTCATCCCGTCGAGGATCACCCGCTCGGCGACCACGTCGGGCGCGGGTCGCCGCCGTCCGCAGCTCGGGCAGCGATAACGGCCGAGGTGGCCGAGGTAGACCGCGTCGTAGACGTAGGCGGCGCCGCAGTTGCGGCAGTGCTTGGAGTCGGCAGCGTGCTGGAGGCCGGGCAGCGCCTGCGAGTCATCGGCGAGGCCGAAGTAGACGACGCCCTCGCGGCCCCGACCGAGGTCTGCGACGAGCGGGTCATCGGCGTTGAGCACCAGTCGCGAGCCGGGACCACGGGCGGCGACGACCTCGGTCCAGCTCTCCGCGAGCAGCGCCAGCTCGCCGTAGCGGTCGAGCCGGTCGCGGAACAGATTCGCCGGCAGCACCGTTTCCGGCTCGACCGCGCCGACAACGCGCGCCAGCCATGCCTCGTCGACCTCGAACAGGCCGACCTGGCCGGGCTCGCGACCTGCGTCGAGCAGCGCGGTCGCGACACCCCAGGCCATGTTGGATCCGGCGCGGTTGTGCACGAGCGGGCGACCGCCGCGCTCGATCACCGCGGCGACCATCGCCGCGGTCGTCGTCTTGCCGTTGGTGGCCGAGATCGCTGCCGAGCCGCCCTGAAGCCGTGCGGCCATCCGCTCGAGCGCCCGCGGATCGGCGCGCAGAAGCAGCCGCCCCGGCAGCGTCGTGCCCCCGCCGCGGCCGAGCCGGCGCGAGAGCGCACGCACGCCGCGTGCCGCGAGCTCGAGCGCGCGCGTCACTTTGGCGAGGCGATCACGCGCAGGCAGCGCTGGGAGACTGAGACCGTCGCAGGCAGCTCGGCGATCGGATCGCAGTCGGCGTAGATCGTGAAGGGACGGTCGGCGGCGAGCTCGATCGAGCGGCCGCGCCAGGTGTGAACGGACGGGTCGCTCAGGTGCCGGCCGCTGAATACCCGTGGGAGCATCCTCACGCAGTGCAGCTTCGGCGTCTTTGAGGTCGCGACGACGTCGAGCTGTCCGTCGTCGAGCACCGCCTGCGGTGCCAGGAGCATCCCGCCGCCGTAGGCGGACGAGTTCGCGACCGCGACCGAGTAGCCCTCGAGCTCGTGCCGCTCGCCATCGACGGTCACGGTGAAGCTCGCGGGCCGCCATCCCGCGAGCGCGCGCAGGGCCGCGTAGAGGTAGACGAGGTTGCCGCGAATCAGGCGCGCCTCGTTGGCGATCCGGTTGGCATCGGAGTCGAAGCCGAAGCTCGCGATACCGAGGTAGGGCCGGCCGCCGACCGAGGCGACGTCGAGCATCCGCTGCTCGCCTTCGACGGCCACGCCGACGGCCGCGGCAGGGTCGCTGGGGATGCCGAGCACGCGCGCGAGATCGTTGCCGCGCCCGCCGGGCAGGATCGCGAGCGTGGCGTCGGTGTCGCGCAGGACCTCGGCGAGCGGGCGCAGCATGCCGTCGCCCCCGAGCGCAGCGATGATCTCGCCGCGCTGGTGCGCGTCGCGGGCCTCCCGCTGGGCGTGGGTCGGATCGCGCGTCTCGATCACCCGGTGGACCGCGCCGTGGCGCTCGAACGCGGCGACGAAGCCGGGCAGCCGGGCGAGCCCGCGCCCGCCGCCGGCGGCGGGGTTGACCAGCAGGGCGAAGCGCCGGCTCACGGGGCGGTCCGCCGGTCGGCCGACTGCTTGTGGTGGGTGCGCCTGGCCACGCGCTCACGACCCGAGCACGATCGCGGCGAGATTGTCGCCGATGGCGACCGGGCGGGGACCCTCCGCGCTCGGGCCACCGTTGGCCGCGGGGTCGCCGCTGTTGACGAGCGCCGCGTCGAGCCCGGCGGCGGCCGCTCCCGCGACGTCGGTGTCGAGGCGGTCGCCGATCACCAGCGTCCGACCCGCGCCGAGACGGTCCAGCGCGGTGTAGAACAGCTGCGGCTGGGGCTTGCCGACGATCGTCGCCGTGCGCCCGGAGGCGGTCTCGACCGCCGCGAGCAGCGCGCCGGTGCCCGGCCAGGGGCCGTCGGGGCGGGGCATCGTCGGGTCGCGCCCGGTGGCCAGCAGGTCGCCGCCGCGACGCGCGGCCAGCGCCGCGACGCGCAGGTCGTCGTAGCCGAAGCGGTCGGACCCGCTGACCACCACCACAGAGGCGCGCGAGGCGAGGTCGGTGCCGTTGAGCACGCGCAGCCCGGCACCGACCACGTGGTCGTGCGTCACCTGGCTGCCGATCACGAACGCCGTGCGCCCGGAGCGCGTCTCGGCGAGCAGGTGCGCCAGCGCCCCGCCGACGGTGACGACGTCGCCGACCGAGGCCTGCACGCCGAGGCGCCAGAGCTTGGTGACGTGCTCCTCGCTCGAGTGCCAGGAGTTGTTGGTCGCGAAGGCGACGGGCTTGCGAGCCTTGCGCAGGGCCGCGATGGCCTCGACCGAACCCTCGACCGCATCGTCTCCGAGCCAGACGCAGCCGTCGAGGTCCAGGATGACCTGGTCGTAGCCGCGGAGAAGGGGGGAGAGGGTGGCCACCGGGGGTGGCTCATCGTAGAGCCGGGTAAGTGGTCCCTGCCGCGACCACTAGGGTGCGCGCCGTGCGCCGTGCGCTGACGATCCTCCTGCTCAGCCTGCTCGCGCTGGGCGGTGGCTGCGGCAGCGACGACGGCGGCGGCGGCGGCGAGAGCGACGGCAGCTCGAGCTCCGGCGGCGACCTCGGCTCGCAGCGGACGGAGACCGAGCAGGCCGGCGGGCGCTGCGAGCGGGTCGACGCTCCCGATCCCAAGCCCGACGGCGGCGCCAAGGCGCCGCAGGACGCGCTTGACCCCGAGGCCAGCTACGACATCGTGGTCGCCACCAACTGCGGCGACTTCACGATCCGCCTCGACCAGAAGGCCGCTCCCGAGACCGCCGCCTCGGTGGCCGAGCTCGCGCGCAGCGGCTTCTACGACGGCACGATCTTCCACCGCGTGGTCTCGGGCTTCGTCATCCAGGGCGGCGATCCGACGGGCACCGGCACCGGCGGGCCCGGCTACTCGACCCGCGACAAGCCGCCCGCCGGCGCGGCCTACACCCGCGGGGTCGTAGCGATGGCCAAGACCGGCGCCGAGCCCCCGGGCACGGCGGGCAGCCAGTTCTACGTGGTGACCGGTGCCGACGCCGGGCTGCCGCCGGACTACACGATCGTCGGCGAGGTCACCGAGGGAATGGAGACGACCGCCCGCATCGACGCGCTCGGCGACCCGGCGGTCGGTGACGGTCCGCCCAAGCAGCCCGTCGTGATCGAGAGCGCGAAGCTCGTCGAGCGGTAGGCGGCTGCGGCTCCAGCTACGGCGGCGTCAGCCGCTGGGCCTTCACGCGCGCCTGACGCCGGCGCCCGAGCAGGGTCAGCACGCCGAGCACCGCGATCACGATCAGCAGCCCGAGCAGGGCCCCGCCGAGGATCCCGACCCCGCCGAAGGGCAGCGCCACCAGCTGGGCGAGCCCGAAGCCGATCAGCAAGATCACCAGCACCAGCGCGACCAGCAGCAGGATTCCGCGCGCGCGCGCGCCGCGGCCGGCGGTCTCGGCGGGAGCGATCAGGCCCATGATGCGCAGGAGGAACAGCTGGCGCGCGGAGGGTGGAGCCTGCCCGAGCGCCTCGACGGCCTGCTTGAGCTCGTCGGGCCGGCGCTCGGCGAGCGCCATCGAGGCCTTCATCATCTGGCGGAGCGCGGGGCGCTCCTGCGGGTGGCAGCCTGCGAGCGCCTCGTTGAAGTAGGCGCGCGCCGTCTTGGCGTCGTAGCGTTCAGCCGCGCGGGCGCCGAGCAGCGCCTTCGCCGCGACGCGGTGCTTGGACTCGCTCTTGAGCTGCTCGTCAGTGCGCGGCTCGAGCTGCTGGATCGCGGCCAGCGCGCCGACCTGCTGCTGCATCTTCATCTGCCGCTGCTTGGCCATGCGCCCGCAGCAGTCTGCCAGTTCGGCGCCTGCCCGGCTGCGGAGCCTGCGATCCTGCCGCGCGATGGCGTTCTTCACCGCCCGGGGCGCGGACTATGAGGCCACAGAGCTGACCCGCGGGCCCTGGGACGCCGCAAGTCAGCACGCCGGGCCACCGTGCGCGCTGCTGGGGCGCGAGCTCGACCGCGCGGGCGAGCTGGCCCCGGGGCGGCTGGCTCGCGTGACCTTCGAGATCCTCAAGCCGGTGCCGATCGCCACGCTGAGCGCCACGGCGAAGGTCGTGCGGCCGGGTCGCAGCGTCGAGCTGGTCGACGCCGAGCTGGTGGCAGGCGGCGTCGTGGTCATGCGCGCGCGCGGCTGGAGGATCCGGACCACGACGATCGAGCCCGACGGGCCCGAGCCGCCCGACCGGGCGCCTCCCGGACCCGGCGAGGGCGAGCCGCGGGACTTCTTCCCGACCGGCGCCGAGGCCGGCTACCACACCGCGATGGAGGTGCGATTCCTCTCGGGCGCCTATCTCGAGCCCGGTCCCGCGCGCGCGTGGATGCGGATGCGCGCGGCGCTGGTCGAAGGCGAGGCGCCCGAACCACGCGACCGCGTGCTGGTCGCCGCCGATTCGGGCAACGGGGTCAGCGCGCCGCTCGACTACCGCCGCTGGCTGTTCATCAACGCCGACCTGACGGTCTCCCTGCGCCGGCCGGTGCAGGGTGAGTGGGTGCTACTCGACGCGGTCACCTACGCCGAGCCGGACGGCCTCGGGCTGACCGACACGCGCCTGTGCGATCGCCGCGGCACGGTCGGGCGCGCGACCCAGAGCCTGCTCGTGGCGCCCAAGAGCGACGAGTAGGCCCCGCGCATCAGCCGCTGCCGGCCAGGCGCTCCTGCTCGAGGTCTAGGTCGTACTCGACCCGCCGGCGCACTTCGTCGGTGATGCGCCCGTCGTCGCGCAGGGTGCGCAGCGTCTGCCGCTGGGCGCCGATCACCTCGGCCATGAAGCGGGTGTAGGAGGCCGAGCGGGCCTCGTAGTCGAACTCGTCGTTCGAGTCCTCGCCGTCGATCCGCGAGCTGAAGCGCCGGCGGCGGTACTCGAACAGGGGCCGCGTGCGCTCCACCGTCTGCTGCTCGACCCAGTCCTCCTCGGCCAGTGACTCGATGCGGTCGATGGCGGCGAAGGCGATCTCCAGGCGCGCGGCGAGCTCCTCGTCGCGGTCGAGCCCGTCGTCCTCGATCCCGAGCCCGCGGATCAGCGCCGGCATCGTCACGCCCTGGAAGACGAGCGTCGCGAGGATCGTCGCGAAGGTCAGAAAGATGATCAGGCCGCGGGCGGGGAAGGGCGCTCCGGCATCGGTCTCCAGCGGGATCGCCAGCGCGGCGGCGAGCGAGACGGCCCCGCGCATGCCCGCCCAGGCGACGACCGACACCTGGTCGAGTGCCGTCAGCGGCTGACCCGTTCGCACGCGGCTGAGCTTGCGCGGCAGCGCGGCGAGCCCGAAGACCCAGACGAGGCGCACGACGATCACCGTGACCCCGATCAGCGCGCCGTAGCCGACCAGGCTCATCGGCGGCTGCTCGAGCCCCTCGAGGGCGACCGGCAGCTGCAGGCCGATCAGCACGAACAGCAGCGCGTTGAGCAGGAACTGCAGCGTCTCCCAGATCGCGTTCAGCTGCAGCCGGGTGGTGTGGGTGGTCAGCTCCGAGGCCTGCCAGCCCAGCCAGACCCCGACGGTGACGGCGGCGAGCACGCCCGAGAAGCCGAGCTCCTCGGCCGGCAGGTAGGCGGCGTAGGCCGTGAGCAGCGAGATCGTGATCTCGGTCAGCGGATCCGCGAGCCGGCGGCGCACCGCCGCGACCGCGATGCCGGCGACCACGCCGACGGCGATGCCGCCGACGCCGGTGAGCAGGAACTGCGGTCCGGCCGAGGCGAGCGAGAACGAGCCCGTGAGCACGGCGGCGACGGCGAACTTGTAGGCGACCAGCGCGGTCCAGTCGTTGGTGAGGTTCTCGCCCTCGACGACCGTGATCACCCGCCGCGGCACACCGAGCCGGCGCAGGATCGTCGCCGGGGCGACGGCGTCGGTGGGCGAGACGACCGCCCCGAGGACGAAGGCGACCTTCCAGTCGAGCCCGATCACCGCGTGCGCGACCGCGGCGACGGTGACCATCGTCACCGCCGTCAGCCCGATCGCGAGCACGCCGATCGCCTGGGCGTTCGCCCGCAGCTCGTGCAGGTTGGAGAAGAACGCCGCCGCATAGAGCAGCGGCGGCAGGAAGATGAGCAGCACGAGGTCGGGCTCGAGCCCGATCGCTGGGATTCCGGGCGCGAAGCCGAGCACGAGCCCGCCGAGCACCAAGACGATCGGGTAGGGGACGTTGGTCAGCCGCGCGAGGATCGCGAGCGCGCTGACGGCCAGCAGCAGCCCGAAGACGACGAGTTCGATGTGCTCCACGCTTCCGAGAGGACGGGGTCGGGGAGGATGAGACTATGCGCGGCGATGCTCGCGCTCGAGACCCCGCACGGCCCGGCCAACGCCCACCTCCAGCGTGTCGATGAGCCGCGCGCGGCGCTCGTGCTCGGGCATGGGGCCGGCGGTGGGTCACCGCGCCCGATCTGGTGACCACAGCCTGCGGACCGACCCCGACGCGATCGCGGCCGCGACGCGGGAGTGGCTCGGCCGGGTCTTGGCTCGGGTCGATTGATCCCTCGCGGCCTCCGCATGCATTGCACCCAGCAATGCATGACGCTATACTCTGGCTATTCCCGTTCAGCTCGTGACCCGGGTTCCGGACACCACCGCCGACGCCGTTGACGACTTGGTGCGCGCGGGGATCTACGCGTCCCGCTCCGACGCCGTTCGCGCGGGCCTCGACGCAGTCGTCGAGCGCGAGCGCCGCGGGGCCATCGGCCGCGCAATCGTCGACGGCTACCGCCGCGTGCCGCAGGCGGATGACGACCTCTCGTGGCCGGACGCGGCAACCTCGGCGATGATCGCCGAGGAGCCTTGGTGACCGACGCGCCGCTTCAGGGAGAGATCTGGTGGGCCGAGGCGGAGGACAAGCGCCGGCCGGTCCTGATCGTCACGCGCGACGAGGCCGTGCCGGTCCTTCGCCGCCTCGTCGTGGCACCGGTGACGCGCACGGTTCGCGGCATCCCGACGGAGATCGTGCTCGGCGAGCAGGAAGGCATGCCGACGGCTTGCGCGGCGTCGTTCGACAATCTGCAGCCGGTCAACCGGCAGCTGCTGACCGAGCGCGTCGGTGGCCTCGCATCCGGGCGGCGCGGTGAGGTCTGCCGCGCGCTCGACGCCCTGGCCGACTGCTGAGCGCGCGACCGCTGGGGAACCACGCCCCGGGTTCGGCCCTCAGCCCTGCGGGTTTCCATAACGTGTCTTATCGAGCATTGATTCTGGCCGAGGGACCTCAGAGTCGTCTGCTTCAGGCCGGCGGCCAGACGGAACGCGAGGTCGATGTCCGACCACTCAGCAACTTCCAGCGGTCGACCCCGGCCACGTTCCCAGGCATGGGCCGCCAGGACACCACCGGCGCTGACGCGCGACGGACTCGTCAGGCGGTCCGGAGCAGCGGAGCGCCCGGCTTGAGCAATGTCAGCCAGGGACGAGCCCGCAGGTGACGTTGACGATTGTCCCAGCACGGCACCGGCGCGATCCGAGTAGCCTTGGCGTCATGGCAACGCTTGTCCTCGGCACGCGTCCACCGGAGCTCGAGGCGCTGCTCGAGCGCCGTCGCCAGGCGGGCGTCGACCGCCTTGACGAGGTCTGGCAGGGTGTGCGGCACATGGTTCCCGGCCCCAGCTTTGAGCACGCGCGCGTCTCTCAGCAGCTCGCCGAGCTGCTGGGCCCCCCGGCGCGCGACGCCGGGCTGCTGGCCGCGATGAGCGAGTTCAACCTCGGCGAGTCGGAGCACGACTTCCGCGTGCCCGACGGAGGTCTGCACCGGCCCGGAGCAGCCGGCGTGTGGCTCTCGACCGCCGCAGTCATCGTGGAGATCCTCTCCCCGGGCAATGAGGGCTGGCAGAAGCTCCCGTTCTACGCCGAGCACCACGTCGACGAGGTGCTGCTCGTCGACCCCGCCGAGCAGACGGTCACCTGGCTCGCGCTGCGCGACGGGGAATACAAGCCTGTCCAGCGAAGCCGACTGATCGAACTCGGGCCCACCGAGCTCGCGGAAGAGCTCCACTGGCCGTAGCCGGTGCCACGGGGCACGCTGGCCATTTCAAACGAGCCGAGCATCCGGTAGCAAGTGCACGTGCAGCTCGCGCCGGTGGTCGCGGTGCGCTCCGCAAGGCGGCCTCCTCCTTCGTTGGAGCTCACAGGCCCATCACCAGCCCGCAGCTCACGTTGGCGATCGTGGCGGTCATGCCCGAGGGCCGATCGGAGGCCAGGGACGCGGCGGTCTCCGCGACCTCGCCTAGGGTTATCTGCTGATGACTTCCGAGGGAGTCAGCAACCGACGAGGTCGATGCCAGGGTCGAGTCGGCGGAGATCATCGGGGTCACTGGTGACGGTGACTCCGTCGACGATGCCGGCGACGAGCACGACTGAGGCGTCGATGACATCCGCGCTGGCCGTGGCGCCGCACAGCTGGCCCGCAGCGCGGGCGCTGGCGGCGGCGAGTGGATGGACCACGACGTCGTCGGCCGACACGACGCGCACCAGCCGAACCTGGCGCGCGGGATTTCGCCAAGCTTGGGCGAGCGCTCCGGCCGGCACGTGGACATCCTGCGCGAGCTCCAGCAGCCGGACCACCCGCCGGTCGGCTCGATCGATCGCGATCAAAGCGCCCGCGTCGAGAACTACAGGCCGAGGACGCTTTGCGCCCATGCGGTCTCCTCGTCGGTCGCCGGTCCGAGGTCGGCGCGGATGTCGGCAAGGACGTCTGCCAGCGTTTCGCGGCGAGCCCGCTCGCTCATCGCCGACGCAACCCATGCGCTCACCGAGGGGGCGCGACCTGCTGCCACCGCTGCCTCGGCCGAGCGGACCGCAGCTTGATCGACGGTGACCGTCACTCGGGTTCGCATACGAGGAGCATAAC
>JBPCPD010000053.1:0-9058 GCA_050999535.1 Thermoleophilaceae bacterium | reverse complement strand
CGAGGCTTCATGCCGCGCGCGATCTTTTCCTCGATGAACAGGCCAATCACCCCTCCCTGGTCGGCGGTTTTGACCTCCTCGGCGACGATCACCTTGACCGGGCTTCCCTGCGCCCTCGCGAGCTCGCGCGCCTCGTGGGCGCCGGAGACCTCGTTGTGGTCGGCCACGGCGATCGCACCGAGGCCGGCCGCCGCGGCGGCGTCGAGCAGCGTCGTCGCGGGGGTCGCGCAGTCGTGGGAGTGGTCGGTGTGCATATGCAGGTCGACATCGATGTAGTCGCGCCGCGCGATGCGCTCGCGCGCGGCTGGATTGCCGTCGAGCGCGTGCCTGCGTGCCGCGAGACGGTCGTAGAGCCGCTCGAACTCGGTAGCGGTGCGCTCCCACGCGAGCTCGGGGGCGATCGCCGCGATCCGCTCGCGGTAGCCGGCCGCCAACTGCGGATCGCCGATCAGGCGCTCGAGCTGGCCGGCCAGCGTGATCGCATCGCGCGGCTCGAACAGCGGCCCGAGCTCGCCCTCCTGGAGCACCTCCTCGTACTGCGCCAGGCGCGCGGCGACCGGGACCGCCCCCGCGGCCAGCGCGCGCAGCAGGATCCCGGGCGCGGGTGCGGCGCCTGCCGAGGCGGCGACGACGATGCTCGCGCGCGCGAGCTGCTCGGCCTCGCTGCCCTCGGCGGGGCCGGTGAAGCGCACGTGCTCGCGCAGGCGCTTGGAGATCTGGGGCGGCGGTGCGGCGGCCGGATCGTCGCGCCAGATCGTCGCGTGCCACTCGTGATCGAGCCCGAGCTTGCGCAGCGCACGCAGGAACACGCGCAGGGCCCCACGCTCCTCGCCGGCGGTGAACAGGATCTCGACCGGCCCGTCCGGCTGCGCCGCGCGCTCGATCGCGTCGGCTCCCGGGCGGATGACGGCATAGGAACCCGGGAAGAAGCGCTCGACGACCTCGCGCGTCGCGCCGAAGGCAGCGGTGCGCCCGTCGAGCCGGCCGAAGAGCCGGTCGACGAGCGGGCGCGCCACCTGGGTCGAGACGAAGCGCTCCGCGGCGGAGTGGAAGGTCCCGACGTTCAGGGCGCGCGAGTGGCGCAGCGCGGCGCTGGCCGCGCTCGGCGCGAAGGGCTCGTGGACGTGGACGAAGTCGAGCGCCGCGCCGTCGAGCAGGTCCTCGAGCGTGCGCGACACGTCGAGCGGCAGCGCGACCGAGCGACCGCGGCGGAAGGGCAGGCTCTGGCCGACCCCAATGACCGCCGGGCTGCCGTCTTCGTTGAGGATCGCCTCGGCGTCCGAGTGCAGCGCACGCACGCGCGCGCGTCCTTCGCGGATCAGCGTGCGCGAGCTCGACGGTGCGACGATCGCGACGCGGTGGCCGCGCCGTGCGAGCTCGCCCGACAGCCGGCGTACGTAGCGGTTGACCTCGTGCTGCTGCTCCCAGGGGTAGGGCGTGACCTGGGCGATGGCGAATCCGCGCTCCGCCGGCACCGCTGCGCTCGCGCGTCGCTGGGCCACGCCGCGCAGGATAGGGCGCTGGGCTACTGCCAGGACTGCGCGAGCGCCAGGGAACCCGCGGCCAGGCCGGTCGAGAGTGCGAGCAGGATCAGTGCCAGGGCGCTCGTGCGCGCCGGACGCCGGACCAGCACGACGGCCGCGAGGCCGAGCAGCACCAGCTGGCCGGCGCTGTTGGCCCAGACCGCGATGTCGATGCGGTCACAGACCGCCGGGCAGCGCTCGGCCGTACAGCCGCGGGCATTGGTGCAGGAGGTCGAGATCCCGAACCCGGCTGCCAGCCCGGTCAGGGTCAAAACCGCCGCCAGCGCGATCGCCGCGCAGGCGAGCAGTGCGCCGCGGTCGCGCGGTCCGGTGTTCTGAGGCGTGCTCATCGCTCTGCTCGGACAAGGTATGGCACGGCGGCTTTCGCCCCCCTCGCGTCGGATGCCAGGATACGATCGTGAGCGCCGATCCGGACGCCGTGGAGATCCGCGTGGTCGGCTCGCTGCTGGAGAAGCAGCGCACGACGCCCGAGGCCTACCCGCTGAGCGTCAACGCGCTGCGGCTGGCCTGCAATCAATCGACCAACCGGGACCCGGTTGTCGACTACGACGAGCGTACGGTCGTCGCGGCGCTGGAGCGCCTGCACCGCCGCGGCTGGACGCGTATGGCGAGCGGGGCCGGCAGCCGCGCGCGCAAGTACCGCCAGCTCGTGGACCGTGCGCTTGACCTCGACCCCGAAGAGCTGGCCCTGCTGTGCCTGCTGATGCTGCGCGGACCGCAGACCCCCGGCGAGCTCAAGCAGCGCAGCGAGCGCCTGCACCCGTTCGCCGACCCGGCGGCCGTCGAGGCGGTGCTGGACCGCCTGCTCGGCCGCGAGCTGGTGGTCCGGCTGGACCGGCGCGCGGGCCAGAAGGAGCAGCGCTACGGCCAGCTGCTCGACGGCGGCGGCGACGCAGCCGGCGGGTCGGTGCCCCGAACCGGCGTCGCCGCGAGCCCTCCGCCCGAAGACCGCCTCGCCCGCCTGGAGCGCGAGCTGGCCGAGCTGCGCGCCGAGGTGCGCGCGCTCAGAGAGCAGCTGGGCGGCTGACCGGCGGGGCCGCGGGCTTGCCCGCCTGGAGTCGCCGCATACGGCCACCGCTCGACCGGGAGGCGAATGCGACCAGCTCAAACTTCGACCGGTGGTCGGTTGTGCGCCGGCAGCGGCGATGACACGATCCGATCGCGACGGGCCTTGTCATGTGGGCTGCTGCCGATCGGCGTCGGGCCGGGCGAGGCCAACCCCGACGCTCGAGGAGCAGCGCGTGGACGACGACTGCAGCGGCGACGCCGAGCTCGCCTTCGAGGCCCTGGACACCGGCATCGGCCGCCGGACGCTGCTGCAGGCTGCGGCCGCCGTCGGCGGCGGCGCGGCGATCCCCGGCGGCCGCGAGACGCTCGCGACACCGTTCGGGGAGACCGCGGAGTACTGGCTGCCCGTGGGACTCGACCCCGACCTCGACGAGGCGATGAAGCAGGCCGTGCGCGAGTCGATCGAGTTCCTAAACGGCGAGCTGGGCATGAGCCGCGCTGTCGCCTACGCGTACCTCAGCGCCGCCACCGACTACGCGGTCAGCCAGGTGGTCGACAAGACCAAGGGCGTGCACGCGCGGATTCGCAAGGACGACTTCCGCGATCGTCGCCGCGCCGGCCGTCGCTGAGCCTGGCCCCGCGAGTCCAGCGCGCCGCTGGACCGAGGTCTACGCCGCTGACACCAGGAACGACAGCAGGAACCCCAGCGCCGTGGCGTAGGCGACGTAGGGGCCGCCGTCGCGGTAGGCCTCCGGCATCAGCGTGTCGGCGAGCGACGCGAGCACCGCGCCGCCGGCGAACCCCAGTGGCCAGGCGAGCGCCGTGTCCGAGACGCCGTCGAGCGTGACGTAGCCGACCACCACCGCGATCCCGAGCACGATCGCGGTCACCGTCCAGATCCCCATCACCCGGCCCGCCCCGAAGCCGGCCTCGCGCATCTTCTGGGCGCCCGCGATCGATTCCGGCAGGTTGGAGGCGAAGATCGCGACGAGCAGCGCCGGGCTCGCGCTCTCGATCAGCGATACGCCCATCGCGAGGTTCTCCGGGATGCCGTCGAGGGTCACGCCGGCGAGCAGCGCGAAGCCGATCGCGCCGCCGCGTGCGTGACGCGCCTCGGTCCGGTGGTCGAGCCAGGTGTCGACGACGATGAAGACCGTCGCGCCGGCGAGCAGCGCGGCACCCGAGCGCCAGGCGCCGCCGAGCTCGAAGGCCTCCTGGAAGAGGTCGAAGGCGACCGCCGTGATCAGCGCGCCCGCGGCGAAGGCCAGCAGCACCGCGGTGACCTGTCGCGGCGGCGGTCGCCAGGCGCCGATCGCACCGCCCGCGACGAGTGCGCTCGAGGCGATTGCGGCGAACGCGATGGCCTGACCCATCGAGCAGACGATACGCCCGCGGCGGTGGCGTGCCGAGCCCGCCGATCAGCGAAAGCTGCTCGTCTACGCGATCAAGGCCGAGACCGGCACGCAGCGCCGGCGGGCTCGGCGGCGCGGCCACACACCCGGCCGCCGCCGCCCGCTCCCGCCTACGCCTTGGCCTGGGCCGTGATCTTGCCCTTGCCAGGCAGCTTCGGCGCGCCGCCGTACTGGGCGATGAACGCCTCGGTGTCCTCGCGCGCCTGCGAGTCGGGCACCTGGACCGGTGGCGACTTCATCAGGTACGAGCTCGGTCCCTCGAGCGGGCCCGCGAGGCCATTGTTGAGCGCCAGCTTGCAGCAGCGTACGGCGTCGGTGACGATGCCCGCCGAGTTGGGCGAGTCCCAGACCTCCAGCTTGAGCTCGGCGTTGAGCGGCACGTCGCCGAAGGCCTGACCCTCGATCCGGATGTGCGCCCACTTGCGGTCGGTCAGCCACGGGACGTAGTCCGACGGGCCCACGTGGACGTCGTCGGCGGCCATCTCGTGGTCGACGATCGAGGTCACGGCGTTGGTCTTGGAGATCTTCTTGGACTCGAGGCGCTCGCGCTCGAGCATGTTGTAGAAGTCCATGTTGCCGCCCACGTTGAGCTGCGAGGTGCGCATCATCTTCACGCCGCGGTCGCCGAACAGGCGCGCGAGCTGGCGGTGGACGATCGTCGCGCCGACCTGAGACTTGATGTCGTCGCCGACGATCGGCAGGCCCGCCTTGGCGAAGCGGTTTCCCCAATACTCCTCGCGGGCGATGAACACGGGAATGCAGTTGACGAACCCGCAACTGGCCTCGAGCACCTGCTCCACGTACCACTTGGTCGCGTTCTCCGAGCCGACCGGGAGGTAGGAGACGACCACGTCGGTCTTGGTGTCCTTGAGGATCTGGACGATGTCGTCGGTGTCGCCCGGCGCCTTGGTGATCTTCTGCTTGAGGTACTTGCCGAGGCCGTCGTGGGTCATGCCGCGGTAGACCGGCACGTCGAGCCTGGGGACGTCGGCGAACTTGATCGTGTTGTTCTGACCCGACCAGATCGCCTCGGAGAGGTCCTTGCCGACCTTGTCGGCGTCGATGTCGAACGCGGCCGTGAACTCGATGTCGCGGACGTGGTAGCCGCCGAGGTCGACGTGCATCAGGCCGGGCACCTGCTCGTTGGGGTCGGCGTCGCGGTAGTACTGGACGCCCTGCACGAAAGAGCAGGCGCAGTTGCCCACGCCCACGATCGCGACGCGCACCTTCTCGCTCTGGTAGCGCGAGGCGCCGTTGGTAGAAGTCGTTTCGGTCACTGGACCCTCCTGGGAAGTCTCATGAGAACGGCCCCTGGCGGGGCCGGCGCCGGGAGGCGCGAAGTTCGCGTTACAGCGTCGCAGGTCGAGATCGGCTGCGCCGTGCAACGGGCGAGCGAGCGGCGCCCAGGCCGAGCCGAGGCGGCGCAGTCAACGGCCCGGAGTCGCCTGCTCCTCGATCGCCTCCGGGGCCAACTTGAGCAGCATCGAGCGAACGTGCAGGACTCGCTGAGCGGTGGTGAGCACCGACAGCGCGGCGAGCAGGTAGATCGCCGGGGCGAGCAGCTCGAAGTCGGCGATCCCCGCGCCCGTGGCGAACACCAGCCCGACCGAGATGATCACCACGCGCACGGGGCGGGTCGCCACGCCGACCTTGCACTCGATTCCGAGCGCCTCGGCGCGGGCGCGGGTGTAGCTGACCATCAGCGAGAAGAGGACCGCGAGCACGACTGCCACCACCGCGAGCTCGTCGCCGCGCTGGGCGAAGTAGGCGCCGATGGCGGCCAGCACGATGCCCTCCTCCATGCGGTCGAGGCTCGAGTCGAGAAACGCGCCAAACGGGGTCCCCTTGCCCGACATGCGCGAGTAGCGCCCGTCGAGGGTGTCCATCACCGAGCCGAGGATGAACGCGGCGCCGGCGAGCAGGAACAGCTCCTGGGTGACCAGCACCGCCGCGATGACGTTGCCGACCATGCCCGTCAGCGAGATCGCGTTGGGGGTCAGGCGGGACTCGATCAGCCGGTTGCGCGCGAGCGCGCGCACCTCGGCGCCTGTGCGGCGGCTGTTGCCGCCGGGCTCACGCGCCACGCACGAGCCTCAGGTCAGGTCCTGTGAAGGGCCGCCCACGCGGGACAGCGTAGTGCAGCCCGATCGCCGATCCCCACCTCCGGTGGGACAGGCGGGCGAGCACCGCGCCACGATCCTTCCCTCAGACGCCGTTGCAGCGCCGGCCACGCTGGACGACGCGCTCGGGGGAGAAGCGAGTGACGAGGCGGAGGAAGCCCTCGCGATCCGCGGTCACGCGCGTCCAGTCGCCGGCGCGCTCAACGCAGCCGCCCTTGGCGAGCCAATACGGCGTCCAGCGCACGCGCACGACCGCGTCGCCGGGCTCGATCACGCGCAGCAGCAGCTCGTCCGAGCCGAGCTGCTCGAGCGTGATGTTGGCGTCGCCCTCGGGGATCACCATCGGCGCCGGCAGCGTGACCTCGAAGACCCGCCAGTGCTCGAACTGCGCGCGCGGCTTGAGGTAGGGCAGGCCGCGCTCGATCAAGGCGCGCTCGCGGTAGGAGCTCCAGTCGGGCTTGGCGTCGGGCAGCGCGACGTAGCGCACCGCGTTCTCCGACAGCCAGCTCGCGTAGGTCAGCTCGTTGAGCCCGTCGCCGTAGAAGATCGGGTGGCGCCCGGTGTCCACCTGGCGGAGCCAGCCGCGCGCGAGCGGCGCCTCGGAGGCGACCTCAGACCCCTCCCAGTGGCCGAAGGTGAACGGGATCTCGACGCGGGCCTGGTCGTCGTGCAGCGCCAGCCACTCGCGCAGCGGGTCGAAGTAGGACGCGTCGGCTACCGGGTCGTTGCGCCACTTCGAGATGTCGGCCACCGACGCCCACCACTGCCAGACCGCGCAGCAGCAGAGCACGGCGACGATCGGAATCACGAGCCGTCCGCGGATGTGGTGGTAGAGCGCGCAGAGAAGCACCGGTCCGGCCATCACCTCGCCCAGCCGCGTGCTCGTGATGCCGATCTGGGTCGGGATGACGAGCACGAGTGTGGTGCCGGCGGCGTAGAGCGCGCCGGCGACGCGCAGGGTCCGCTCACGGCTGGGAAGCAGCAGCGCCATGCCCACTCCGAGCAGCCCCACAGGAAGCCAGGAGTCGACGGCGAACGGGCCGTAGCCTCCGATGGGAAAGGCGAGCGCGAGCGCCGCCGGAGGACCGAGCCCGGCGAGCGCGAGCAGCGCCCCGTCGAACCTCGCACGGGCGGCCCGCTCCCCGGTCGCCGCGAGCCCATGTGCTGCGCCGGCGAGCGCCAGGAACAGCCCCGCGACGGGGCTCGACAGCCCGCTCAGGAGCGCGAGCCCGGGTGAGAGCGTGCGGCGGCGACCTTGGAGCGCGAGCAGCGCGGCCATGCCGAAGGCCAGGCCGAGCGCGAACGGGACGCGGTTCGAGAACAGGCTGGTCGCCGAGCCCACGGCGAACCACAGCGCGCCGAGGCGCGCCGCTCGGGCGCCGAAGTGGCGCCGGGCGAGCGGCTCGAAGCAGGCCGTCGCCGCGACCGTCGAGAGCGCGACGAGCAGCTGTGGGCTGAGCAGCCAGCTCAGCGGCGGCATCAGTACGGAGTAGGAGAGCACGTGGTGGCCGCCGTACCACTGGCCGTTCCAGATCGCGAAGCCCTCGCGTCCGAACAGCTCGGCGCGGAAGATGTGCCCGGGCAGGTCCGGGGTGCGCGGCTCGAGGATCAGGTAGAGCGCCGCGAGCAGGACGGAGAGGGCGACCGGAGCGAGGCGCCAGGCGAGGTCGCGCCGATCGTCGCGTCGCGGGCGCGCGCCGTGGTGACTCGACTCCGCGGACGGAGGCGCGAGCCGCTTCTCCGCGACGGCGGCAGGCGCGTGAGACACACGCGCAGGCTAGCTGGGCCTACGGCCCGTCGCGGGCCCTAGCTCGCCGGAGGCACGATGCGCACGACGCGGTCATCGCCCTCGCCGGGGCTGCCGCGGCCATCGGTGTTGTTGGTCAACGCGTAGAGCGCGCCGTCGGGACCCTCCACGACCGTGCGCACGCGCCCGAGCTCGCCCTCGAAGAGCGCCTCGTCGGTGGTCGGGACAGTCCCGTCGAAGACGACCCGGCGGATCTGCTCGCCGACCAGCGCGCCGAAGATGAAGCTGCCCGTCCACTCGGAGCCGGGTTGGGAGACGAGCGTGGCGCCGGAGGGCGCGATCACATCCTCGTACTCGACCAGCGCGGGCTCGAAGCCGTCACCGCCGTCGGTGCCCTGGACCTCGGGCCAGCCGTAGTTGCGCCCCTCGCGGATCAGGTTGACCTCGTCGTCGGAGTCGGGCCCGAACTCGGTGGCGAACAGGCGCCCGTCACGGTCCCAGTCGAAGCCCTGCACGTTGCGGTGCCCGAGCGAGACGATCTCGGGCCGTGCGCGGTCGCCGCGGAAGCCCGAGAGACGCAGCACCTTGCCGTTGAGCGAGTCCGGATCCTGGGCGAGGTCCTCGTCGCCGGCCTCGCCCGTCGAGGCGTAGAGGTTGCCCTCGGGGCCGAAGTGGATGCGCCCGCCGTCGTGGATGACGCCTGCCTCGATGCCGCGCAGGATCGTGGCCTGCTCCTCGAGGCGGTCGCCCTCGAGCCGGTAGCGCGCGATCTCGTTGCCGGAGTCGGTGGTGCGGTAGAGGTAGACGAAGCCATTGCGCTCGAAGCGTGGGTCGACCGCGAGGCCCAGCAGTCCGCCCTCGCCGACCGCGGCGACCGCGACCCGCGCGACGGGCTCGGCGGCCAGCCTGCCATCCGCGCCCAGCAACCGGACCCGCCCCGGCCGTTCGGTGATCAGCGTGCGGCCGTCGGGCAGGAAGCCGATCTCCCACGGCGCCTCGAGGTTCTCGGCGACGGTCTCGAGCTTGGGCTCGCCGGGGCTGCGCAGCGGCTGCTCGCGCGCCTCGGTCGCGGGGGCGGTCTGGGTGTCGGCAGCCGGCGGTGGGGGCCGGCGCTCGTCCCCGCCGGCGCAGTCGGCGAGCGAGAAGCCGGCGGTGGCCAGCAGGGCTGCGTGGGCGCGGTGCGAGGACCCCGCGACCACCCTACTGTTCCCCCAGGCCGTCACTCCT
>JBPCPD010000041.1:0-3157 GCA_050999535.1 Thermoleophilaceae bacterium | reverse complement strand
ACCTGTGTCTTGTAGATGCGCGCGATTGGCTTGACATCGGCAAGTCCGTCGCCGCCCTTGACGAAGAACCCCTGGTCGAACTCGAGCAGGTTGGGGGTGCCCACGACGGCGTACCCGAGGCGGTCGGCCCAGCTGTACTCGAGCAGCTTGCGCACGCGCTGCTTCATGTTGGTCGCCGCGAGCAGCGCTCGGTAGGCGTCGGGAGGCATCCGGCGCTTGTCCTCGGCGCCGTCGGGACGCCGGACGACGAGCGAGAAGACGATCATCCCGCCGGTCGGGGCCGAGCGCACGAGCTTGTGCCGCCACGAGGGCTCGTAGTCCTCGAAGACGCTGCGGATCGCCTCGTCGCGGCGGCGGTAGCAGCCGAGTGCCTCGAGCGCATCGGTGATCGACTCCTCCTCGGTCGGGCTGCCCAGCGCGGTGGCGAGCTCGAGGCCGAGGTCCGACGACGCCGAGCCGATGTCGCGCTCGGGCAGCCGCAGGCACAGCACCCGCTCGGGCCCGAGTGCCCGCGCGCAGATCCCCGCGCAGACACCCGAGTCGACGCCGCCCGAGACCGCGACGACGGCGCCGCGGCGGCCGAGCTCGCGAACGGCGCCGGCGGTGCCCTGCGCGAGGCGGGCGAGCACGGCGGCCGGATCGAAGTCGTTCGGGTCGCCTGCGGGCGGCGTCGCCCCGGTCACGCTCGGCTCCCACTCGCCTTGACGCCTATGCGCGCCAGTCGTGGCCTCGCGACGGCGCCCCAGGGCTGGCGCCGCTCGAGGTGGTAGCCCATCCACCACTCGCCGTCGAGGCGCGTGATGAGGGCCTGCTCCCGGCCGGCGGCGGCGGCGACCGCGTCGTCGGCGTAATGCGCCAATGCCCAGGCGGCGCGCCGGAACAGGCAGCGCCGAGCCGTGAGTGCGGGGAGGATGGCCGGCTCGACGCGGCCCTGCAGCGCGCTGGCGCCGGCCGCCCGCGCGTCCGCGAACAGGCGATCCAGGACCGGCCCGGCGTCCGCGCGTACGCTGCCGACTGCGATCGCCTGGGCGATCCCTCCCGCGGGCAGGTAGGCGACGTACCAGCCGAGGTCGTGGCCGCGACCGTCGCGGACCACGCGCCGTGCCAGCGGCCCGCGTCCCTCCACCGCCTCCAGCTCGGCGAACAGCCATTCGAGGAACTCCGCGTCGTACGCCGGCCGCAGGCGGACCCCTGTGCGGCCCATCTGGTCGATCAGCCGCTCGGGAGTCAGCTCCTCGTCGTCGGTGGCGGCCGGTACCCGCCCCGAGCCTCGGAGCCGCCGGGCCCGGCCCCGACTGCGCGCGGCAAGGTGGATCGTCAGGCGGGCCGGCCGGAACACTCGGGTCCACCCGAGGCTGGTGATGCCGGCGCCGCAACCGCCGAGCCGGCTCCACATCGCCCGCACCTCGGACGTGGCGCCGTCGGTGACCGTGAAGTCCTGCGGGCCGGCCAGCATGCGCTTCATCAGCAGCCCGCCGATGCCGAGCATCCCGGCATCGGGGTCGGCCACGAGCTGGCCGCAGCAGACCATCCGCACTGGGCGATCGTCGAGCAGCAGGCGCCGGGAATAGGAGGCTTGGAAACCGACGATACGGCCCGCGCGGCCCTCGTTCACCAGCGATGGCAGGTCGGCTTGCGCCCACGGGTGGTCGAGCGTCGCCCGCTCGAGCGCTCGCAGCAGCCGGTCGGGCGGGGGGCCGGCGTCGCCGACGATCACACGCTGGTAAAGCGCCGCGACGGCGGGCAGGTCGTCTCTGGCGAGCGGACGAACGCTCATCGTCAGGCCTGCCTCGAGCGGATCGCCTTGGCTCGATGGTATGCGCGCCGCAGCAGCGGCCGCGCGACCGTACGGTAGCCGTACCGCCCAGTGCCGGTCAGGTTGGGGGCGAAGGCCCGGAACGTGACGTGACCGCGCTCCGCGGTCGAGAACTTGCGTTTCCACTCGCTGTCGTCGCCGAGCAGTTCGTGCGCGTCGACTCCGAGCTCGAAGCACCGCTCGATGATCGACAGGCGCATCACCAGCCCTGGCGCGAGCCGGCGAAAGCGCTCGTCGAACCCGGTCTTGAGCAGGTGGAGGCGGTTGTTGTGCAGGATCGTCAGATCGAACGCCACGAGCTCGCCGTCGAGCTCAATGCTCGAGACCCGCAGGCCGCCGCGGCGGGCGAAGGCGTGCGCGACCGCCCGGTAGAAGAGCCCCGTCTCGGGGACGGACAGGATCGCGGTCCCTTCGCGCCCCTTCCAGCCGCTGGCCTCCACCGCAAAGCCGCGGTCGAGCGTGAGGTCGAGCTCCTCCGGCACCTCCACGAGCGTGGTCCTGCAGGTGTGGTCGCGCGTCATCTTGCGGCGGAAGCGCTCGAGCGGCGCGCCCCACCGAGGCTTGCTCGCCGCGCGCCACGCATCGACGCTCTCGACGGTCTCGACGATTGGGGAAACGTGGGCGGCCTCGACGACGTGGCGCACGCCCCGTCGCCGGGCTTCCCCGACCAGCGCGGCCAGCGCCGGCTCGTCGTTGGGGATGCCGAACAGCTCGAGCTCCGCCGCGTCGCGGGCCAGGATTGCCTCGACGGCGCGGCGGAGGGCGGCCTCGTCGACCGCCAGCGGCCGGAACAGCGGGCTGTGCTCGTTCGCCAGGCCCTTCAGCGACACGGCCGAGCGGCGAAGCAGCGGCGCGATCGCGGCGAGGCGGTCACCGCGCCATACGGCACAGACGCAGAGGTCGCACCCCCCGCCGAAGGCCTCCCACCAGGCGACGAACCACGCGTGCTCGTCGAACGGCGTCGAGCTGGGCGAGAGCACGTCATCCCACGCCGCCGCCAGCTCGGCGAGGCGGTGGCTGGTGGTGATCCACTCGATCGCCTCGCCCATCGACCATGCAACGGTACATCTCTGCCGCGACGGGCACGGCGCTTCAGGCAGCGATACGCGGCGAGCCCCCCGAGGTCGCAGGCCCAGGCCGGCAGCAGGTCAGCCCGCTGCGCGCCAGCTCAGTGCGCGTCCCCGCCACCCGACGCCGGCGGCCGCGACTCCTCCGCCAGCGAGGTGATCGCGAGCACCCCGCGGGCGGCGCCCTCGAGCACCTCGGTCGCCTCCTCGGCCGAGCGGGCGTAGAGCTCGACGAGCATGTGGACGACGATCTGGCCGTCGTCCTGGTGCTTGT